>JAYUFH010000104.1:0-2391 GCA_043738765.1 Pseudomonadota bacterium
ACTTCGCCTCTGTATGCAATCGGCGACCCCCACCGGCTAACGTAGTACCCAAGGCAAACGAAAAAAGGAACCGTCCGCGGCCATGGAGATTCGTCAAGCAAGCGTGGAGAGCTACGCGGTGCGCATCTATCGGCGCGAACGGGACCAGGGCCTGATTGGCGTCGTGGAATTGCCCGCACGTGAAAAAAAGATGTCGTTTCGAAGCTTCGAGGAATTGCAGGCGATCCTGCTGCGGGAATTTTGGATGGCGACCTCCCAAGAAAAGCAAGACCCTGATGCGACGTAATTACTCAGAAGAGCAACGCCATCCTTTTGTGAAATAACACACAGAACGATGCGTCTGACCTATGCATACTGCGTTCGCATTTCATCATGTGCTTCCTGAAAGAAATGGTTTTCATGACACGCGGGTAGCTCAGGGGAAAGGCCTTCCGGACAGCCAGCCTGGCGAGGGCAGTCTATCGGTAAAGGCAGTTGTCCGGCGTTCCCGATGGTGAGGGACGTTGGAGGTTGCCGCATCCGGACATGGCTTGAATGCACAGTAGTAAGCCAGCGGTTTAACGAGTATTCAATCAAATCAATTATAAGGAGAAGAATGTGTTCAGATTTTCCGTTAACGCGTTATTAATTATCATTGGGTTTGCCCTCGCTGGACAGGCGGCAGCGGGCGGACTTCCCGCCACTTCGTTACCGGTGATACTCAAGGCGGCGGTGGACTCCAAGAAAAACGCGATCGTTGTTTCCGGCCAGAATTTCGGCAGTACGCAGCCGACCGTGAAATTAGCCGGTCAAATTCTCGAGGTGAAGCGCTACTCGGAAAACGAGGTCGTGGCGAGCTTGCCGCGCGACATCCAGCCTGCGACGTATCATCTCACGGTTGGCGCCGGTGGCCGCGATCAAGCGATTTCCAATGCCTTCATCGCGGTGGTTTTTCCGTCCCAGGCAAGTGGTTTGTAGTGCCGATGGCGCTGGTGTAGTGCGTCGCCATTAGTCGATCGGTGCGCAGGGCGCGCCCTACCCCGACGGGCGCCGGGACGGATGTCCCGGCCACGGCCATGCCGGCGCGGAGACAGTCAGGGCAATAACAGGATCAGCCGGGCAGGGCCTGTACTTTCGCGCGTTGGTTGTCCAGGTTCAGCAGGTCCGCCTGAAAACCCTGCACCCGTTGTTTTTCCTGTTCCACCACTGCCGCCGGGGCGCGGTCGACAAAATCCGCGTTGGCCAGTTTGCCTTGCGCCTTGTCGAGTTCCTTGCGGATTTTTTCGATTTCCTTTTTCAGCCGGTCGAGCTCCGCCTGTTTGTCGATGAGTGAACCCAGGGGCACGTGTACCTTCATTTCTCCCAACAGGAACACCGCGGACGGGGGTGGGGTGCTGCCAGCGGCCAGCAGGGTGACGGACACCACCTTGGTCAGGCTGCCGATGGCGGCACCGCCGGTGAGCAGCAGTTCGTGTTTGCTTAAGTGGGCCTTGTCCGTTGCCGAGGCGTCTTCCACCAGCACTTCCGCCAGCATCTGCGCCGGCGATACATTGTATTCACCGCGCAGATTGCGGATGCCGTTGATGAATTTCTGCACCCAGTCCATTTCGGCGATGGCGGTGTGATCGATGCGGGCGCTATCCGTTTGTGGATAGGGTTGCAGCATGATGCTCGGCCCGGCCTTGGCGGCCAATGGCGCTATGCGTTGCCAGATCTCTTCCGTGATGAAGGGCATGATGGGATGCAACAGGCACAGGCTTTGCTCCAGTACGTGCACCAGCGTATAGCGTGTGCCGCGCAGGTGCGCGGCATTGCTGGCGTCCGCCGCCAGCTGACGCTTGGACAACTCCAGATACCAGCTGCAGTATTCGTCCCACACAAAGCGGTAGATCGCCTGGGCTGCCAGATCGAAACGATAGCCGACGAAGGCGGACTCCACCTCGGCGGCCACCTGTTGCAGGCGCGATTGCAGCCAGCGGTCGGCCATGGTGAAGTGCACCTCGCCGCCGTGCTGGCCGCAGTCGCGGCCCTCGGTGTTCATCAGCACATAACGCGCCGCGTTCCACAGCTTGTTGCAGAAGTTACGGTAGCCGTCCACGCGCCCAAGATCGAACTTGATGTCGCGACCCTGGGTGGCGAGGCTGGCGAAGGTCATGCGCAGGGCGTCCGTGCCGTAAGCGGGGATGCCGTCGGGGAATTCCTTGCGTGTGGCCTTTTCGATCTTGGGCGCCATGCCGGGCTGCATCAGGCCGGTGGTGCGTTTCTTCACCAGGCTTTCCAGGTCGATGCCGTCAATCAAATCGATAGGATCGAGCACGTTGCCCTTGGACTTGGACATCTTCTGTCCCTGGGCGTCGCGCACCAGGCCGTGGATGTAGACCTCGCGGAACGGCACCTCGCCGGTGAACTTGA
>JAYUFH010000105.1:0-6306 GCA_043738765.1 Pseudomonadota bacterium
ATCGCCGACGACATCCGCCGCCGCTTCGGCGACGCGGTGCTGCGGCGCGGACTGGATGTTAAACACCGGCGCTGAGCCTGCGACAGCGGGCGCTCCACCCGCCGCTGTGTGGTCTATTGGTATTCCAGGGAGGTGGGTCGTATGCGCGTGACTTTCCCTTGGTTGTCGATGCTTACCCGTAACGTCACGTCGTGGTTGTTGGCCACGGTGCTGCTCGTCGCCTGCGCCGCACCGCCGCCCAGGCCCAAGCTTATTCCACCGGGCGATTACGCCTATCTGCGCGACTATCTCAGCTGGCGCATCCCGCGGGACATGCGCGCCCACAAGGTGGCGGGCCTGAGCATCGCGCTGGTGGACGACCAGCGGGTGATTTGGAGTGCCGGCTTCGGTGACGCCGATGTGGCTGCCGGCGTGCGCGCCACACCGCAGACGGTCTATCGCGTGGCCTCGATTTCCAAGCTGGTTACCGCCACGGCGGTGATGCAGCGTGTGGATCAAGGGGCCATCGTCCTCGACCGGCCGCTCAAGACCTATCTGCCGGACTTCACTCTGCGCACGCATTATTCCAGCGCACCGCCCATCACGCTGCGCAACCTACTGAGCCATCACGCGGGCCTGCCGTCGTTTCGCTACAAGGAATTCTGGGACGCCGTTCCTTTGTCCCGGCTGGTGACGGAATTAAAAGACGAGTACGCCGCCTATCCGCCGGACTACGTCTATTGTTACTCCAACCTCGATATGGATTTGCTGGGCCGGGTGCTGGAGGTGCAGGGCGGCAGGGATTTTGTGGATTACATGGATAGCGCCCTGCTGCGCCCGTTGGGCATGGAACATGCCTCTTTTGCGTTGCGCCCGGCCATGCGGGTGTTGATGAGCAAGGGGTACCGCGATGGCGTCCTGTACGCGGAGCCGGCCCAGGGGCGCGATCTGCCGGCGGGCGGTTTGCACGCCAGTGTCGTCGACCTCGGCCACTTCATGCGCATGCTGTTGGCCGGCGGGCAGTGGCACGGACAGCGTATCCTGAGCGAGCACAGCGTCGCCGAGATGTTCCGTCCGCAGAACGACGCCGTGCCCCTGGACATGGATTTTCGCGTGGGGCTGGCCTGGCAGATGGGGAATGTGCGTCTCGATTATGCCGGCAAGGTGGTGTCCCACAGCGGCTCTACCATCGTGTTTCGCAGCCGCCTGATCCTGTTGCCCGAACAGAAGTTAGGTGTGGTGGTGTTGAGCAACTCTTCCACGGCATCGCCGGTGGTGGGCGATGCGGCGGTGGAGGCCTTGCAGCTGGCGCTGGAAATCAAAAGCGGCTTGAAACCACCACAGGCCGCGACGGGCCGGCCATCACCCGCTGCCCCCATGACGCCGGACACGCTGGCGCACTTCGCCGGAGACTATGCGACCAAGATCGGGCTCGCCCGTATCCGTGACCAAGGCGGTCGCTTAAGCGTGCGCGTGCAGGATCGAACCCTGCGTCTGGTGCCCGAGGGCCGGGGACTGCGGCTGCAATATCGCCTGTTCGGTTTGTGGCCGGTGGATCTGGGGCACCTTGGCCGCGTGCTGATTTCGCGCGCCACCGTCACCGGCCACGCATTACTGGTGGCGACGGAAAACGCTGCCGCGGGACAGGTCGGCGAGAAGATCATTCCACAACCCATACCCGCCGCCTGGTTGCAGCGCTTGGGTGATTACACCGTGCCCGCACAGACGGCGCGCGACCTGCGCATCGATCGGGTGCGCTTGTATACCCAGGATGGGTTTCTGATGTTTCGCTACCGCCTGCCCGACGTGTCGACGACGGAGCTCAACCTTCCTCTGGGTGCGGTATCGGATTCCGCGGCGGTCATTCTCGGTCTGGGTAGTGAACTGGGCGACACCCTGCAGGCGCAGACGGTGGGTGGGGAGACGCAGCTGATATTTTCAGGGGATGCGCTGCGGCGCAGCGCCGGGGGGTGAGCCGGCTGGTACGAGCTTGCTACTGGCGGTTAAGTAACGTGCAGGAATTTCCGTAGCTTTTCGTAGGGTGGATAATACCCAGAGGGCACGCGAGCGGCGGCGTATCCACCAAGACCTGGCCGATCTCTCGGTGTCTTAACTCATGACCAAGGGAAAATGTTACTTGGGTGCAGTGCGGAGTGCGCCGGCCTGCCGTCGCACTCCGCTATGAACCGGCTGCGGACGGGCGGATTTATTTCTTGCCCGAGGGCGGCACGTAACCTTGCGGCATGGTGGAACCTTCGCCGAAAAAGAATTTTTCCATTTCCTCCTCGACGAATTTACGCGCCTTCGGATCCATGGGATTGACGCGGTATTCGTTGATGAGCATGGTCTGGTGTTTCAGCCACATCTGCCAGCCTTCCTTGGAAACGTTTTCGTAGAGGCGCTTCCCCAGCTCGCCGGGGTAGGTGGGATAATCCAGGCCTTCCAGTTCTTTGCCGAGCTTTACACACTTCACTACACGACTCATGTCACTTCCTCTCTTTGGGCTCTTAGACAGAGCACTGCGTCCTTAGCTGTTCGAGTAAACTTTTGACCGGCGCGGCCAAACCGCGTTCGTCCGGCAGGCTTAAGTTATACCAGACCGCCCCCGCCGGCTCCATGATTTTCCCGCTTGTCCCCCCGTTTCCCCCCCCGTTTTCCCCTAAGACGCGTGCGGGAATGGGCGTGATGTGCAGATGAAAATGGCTGAAGGTATGGCGCAGCGCCGGCCACGGTGTATCCGTGGCGACCTCCAGGCCGAGGGTGTCGCGGCACCATCGTGTCGTGTCATCCGGTGTCGCGCATTCGGGGAATCCCCACAACCCGCCCCACACCCCGACCGGCGGACGTTGTTGCAACAGCACGTGTCCCTGGTGATTGCGGATCATGAGCATGGCCACGTGTTTTTCCGGCAGGGTCTGGCGCGGCTTGCTCGTGGGATAGGCCTGCGGATCGCCTTCCGCATGCGCCGTGCACGTGTCGACCAGGGGGCAACCCGGACACATCGGTTTACGGCGGCGGCAGACAGTGGCGCCGAGATCCATGATGGCCTGGGTGTAGTCCTGGAGGCGGTTCGTGGGGGTGAGTTGCTCCGCCAGTTGCCACAGTCGTGTCTCGACCTCGCGCCCGCCAGGCCAACCCGCCAGGCCGTGATAGCGGGTGAGTACACGCTTCACGTTGCCGTCGAGGATGGCGTGGCGCTGGCCATGAGCAAAGGCCAGGATGGCGCCGGCGGTGGAGCGGCCGATGCCGGGCAGGGCGCACACGCTGTCGATATCCGTGGGGAAGGCGCCGGCGTATTGTTGCAGAATGATCTGGGCGGCTTTATGCAGGTTGCGGCCGCGGGCGTAGTAGCCGAGGCCGGTCCAGCGATGCAGCACCTCGTCCTGACTGGCGCGGGCCAGGGTGGCGATGTCCGGGAAGCGTTCCAGGAAGCGGGTATAGTAAGGTATCACCGTGTTGACCTGGGTCTGCTGCAGCATGATTTCCGAGACCCAGATGCGATACGGGTCGCGGCTGCGTTGCCACGGCAGGTCCTTGCGTCCGTGCCGGTCGAACCACTGCAACAGGCGCTGGCTGAAATCAGTGGACATGCCGGTCGACGACACGCCCGCCCACAGGGGCCAGGGCCTCCAGGTGTTGTGCGGCGCTGATGAGTTCGCGCCGGATCGCCTGCTTCACCAGGTAAGGTCCGAGCAGGGGCGGCACGAAAAAGTTGGGCGCCAGTCGCGCGTTGTAGCGAATACGCGTTCCGCGCGGGGTCGCCTCGATGTGCCAGCGTTCCACGGCCTGGGAGAAATCGCTGCGCTCCGGCAGGGCGCGGGTGCTGAGGTCACCGTCTTCCAGGGTCGTCACGTCCTGCACGCGACGCAGCGTGCGACAGAAAATCCACACGCAAGCGCGCATGTCGAGTTGCATGCGCTTGCTGCCATTGGCTGGAACGTCGAGCACGTGGCTGTCGATGACGATGTCGGACAAGCGGTCGAGGTGGTCGTAGTCGGTCATGAGGGCGCGCACCTGGGCGGCATCGGCGTCGAGTTGCATGTCGAAGGCGACGGTGTAGACGCCGGCGCTGTACTGGATGGTGGTGTCATCCAGGCTGTAGGCCAGCGCCGGCGTGCCCAGTAGGAAGCCGCTGGCTAGAACTATCCGAGTCGCGCCGCCGCCGATCATGCCGGGTTACTTCCTCTTTTTGAACAAGCCTTCCAGGCCCTTCTCTTTCAATTTTTCGTTTAACTTATTACCCAGCTCTTCTTTTTTCTTTTCCACCGCGGCCGACCCCTTGCACTTGACGATGGCCTCGAAGTCGAGGGAGTAGCCGAGGCTGGCGAAAGGCCCGCTAACGAGCAGCGGCAGGCTGGCGCATTTCTTGCCTTCATCTTTGGTCTGGATTACGTTCAGACGGTAGTCGAGTTTTTCCTGCGGCAGGTCGGCACTGCCCATGCCGGTGGCGCGCATGCCCGGTGTCTCGAGGATCAGATCGTTGTTTTGCGCCACACCGTTGACGATCAAGGCGCTGCCGGAAAATAGTTTGAAGGCGGTTTTCTCATCCTTCGTCGCCTTCACCCGCACGGGCTTGCCTTTTGCCTGATCGTACAGGGCACGCGCCTCTTCGATCTTTTTCAACAAGTCCGCGCCTTGTATCGCGCCGTCCTTTACGGCGAAGGCCAGCTTGCCGCTCAGGCTCTCGGTGATTTGTTTGGCATCGAGCCCGCGCGCGGTGAGCACCAGGGTGATGTCGCCGGTGCCGCTGAAGTTATCAAAGACTTGCATGTCCTTGAGCATCGGACCGATCTGCACGCCGCTGACTTTTTCGTCCATGGACAGTGCCAGCACCTTGCCGCGGGCGTCGATGCCCATGTTGCCGCTGTAGCGGCCGCTATAGAGATTGGCTGTGGACGGTCCGATGTTGATGACGCCGTCCTTGGCCTTGACGTGGGTGCTGACGTCGCTCGAGCGCACACCGGTGGCCTTGAGTTTCCTGATTTTCAGGCCGCCGTCCATATTGAGGCTGCGTAACATCTCCAACGGGATGACCACGGGTGCTGCGGCCAGCGGCACCGGCACCGGCTTCGCCGCCTTGGTGTCAGCGGATTTTTCCGGGGCGGGTGCTGGGGGCATGTAGCGGTCGGTGTCGATATCATCGATATTTATATCGAAGCGATAAGCCGGCTTGGCGAAATCATTCAGCGCGAAGTCGCCGGTGAGGGTCGAGTCATCCAATACGATTTTGAGGTTCTTCAAGCGCACGTCCCGGGTGGAGGCGTCGAAGGTGCTGTTGATCGAGGCCTTGCTCAAGGCCTTGGCGTCGGTGGTCTCCAGTTGGATGCCGAGTTGGTTCATCAGCGTACGCGGGTTGAAGCTGGCGATGTCGAGTTTACCGCTGAAGGCCGGCGCGTCCAGGATCTTGCTGCCCTTGACGTCGGTCAGCGTGAGCTGCATGCCGGCCAGCGCGAGGGTCATGCGCGGCAGGTCCAGGGTTTGTTTCTGTGTGTCCACGGCCAGGCGCGCGTCCAGATTCACGTGGGTATTGAGCTTTGGTTTAGCGGATTCGAGATCGAAATCCAGTTTGACGTCGGCAGGCGCGCCTGCCGCCAGCGGGCCGGTCTTGAGCTCCAGTTTTTTAACGCTGTAGGTGTCACCGCTGGCCTGGTCGTTCCAGGTCACTTCGGCGTCACGTATGTGCACGCCACCGATGGCCGCGCCACCCAGGGCAGCGGACGCGCCGCCGGAGGTTGCCTGGGGCTGCGCGGGTTTGGCCGCGGTCTTAGCACCCGTCATGTCGTCCCAGTTAGTGACACCGGCGCGGTTTTTTGCCAGATGCAGACGCAGGCCGTCGAGGGTGACCTGCTTGACCACGATCTGCCGACGCAGCAAGGGCAGGAGCTTTATCGCGATGCCGGCCTGCTTAACCTGGGCAAAGGGTTTTTTATCGAAGCCCGGTGCATTCGACAGTTCCAGCGCCGGCAGTTCGGCGCCGATCCAGGGAAAGAATGACAGGGATATTTTGCCGTCGATTTTGAGGTCGCGGCCGGTGTGTTGTTTGACGAGATGTATGATGTCGTCTTTATATTTGTTGGGATCGAACGTCAACGACACCACCACGGCGCCCACGATCAGCAGTGCGACGACACCTCCCAGCACAATAGCCAGAATCTTGAACGTCTTCTTCAATTTTCATCTCCCGGTGACGATGTTTCGATGGTTGCGCGCGGAACCCGGCGACAGAGGCAAAGATGGAGCGGGTGATGGGAATCGAACCCACGTCTAAAGCTTGGGAAGCTTTCGTTCTACCATTGAACCACACCCGCGATGCCGGACCAGTTTACG
>JAYUFH010000106.1:0-16780 GCA_043738765.1 Pseudomonadota bacterium
GCCTACGGCCACCCTTAGGGCCGCTGAAAACTGACTGGATCGCATGATCAAGAACCCCGGAGCAGTGGCGGACCCCTGGTGCCGCAGGGCGCCATGATCGCCGCAAACGCCGACGATCGCAAAGGGTGTGATCTGGTTCTCGATTTCCCGCCGATTGGCGCGAAGTTTGCCCGGATTCCTGCGGACTTTGGGCGGACTGATTCATTGGGGTTCTGATGCATCCGCGGAAATCTGGCGAACTCCCATGCTGGTGGCGCAATTTGCCAGCTCGCCATAGAACCCTAAGTGGTTGACTTTACGGAAGTCGAGATTTCACGTTGGGTACGTCAGTCGGTCTCCAGTCATTGAAAATCCCTGGATGCACCAGAACCGAATGCCCGGGGTTGAGCTGGTCACCGAGCACCAAGCGAAGCGTGTGGGTCGGTGAGGCCATTGTGCGGCCGCCATCATAGTCGGACCAGGCGAGGCGCCGCAAAGCGGCTACCCACGGCAGTCCCTCACAACCATTGGTTGCGGTTATGCCCTCGATCGCGCGCTAGCTAGTGGTTGGGCGGCGAGGCGTCGAGGCGGCTGCCCGTGACTTCCACTTCGACGCGCCGGTCAGGCTGCAGGCAGGCAATCAGTTGCGGCGTTCGCTTCTGGCCCACGCAGTCCCCGGGCTTGGTCACCGGATCATCGCCGTCTGCTCCCCGCGCCGTCACCTTGCCGGCGGGAATCCCCGCCCTTTCAACCAGGTAGTCCTTTACGGCATCGGCGCGGCGCGTGGACAGCTTCATGTTGTAGGCGTGCGACCCAATCCGGTCCGTATGACCCACCACCGTGATGTTGTCGAACTGGGCTCCGCGCAGCTCCGCCGCGAATGCGTCCAGCGCTTGCCGGCCAGCCGGCTTGATGGCTTCCTTGTCGAAGTCGAACAGCGAGTCTGCCGAGAAATTCACCTTTCTGCGGACCGGGGGTGCGGGCGGTGGTGGTGGTGGCGGCGGCGGCGGCGGCGCGACTACCGGCGCGGCCACGGGCTCCGGCACAATCGGGCGCGGCTCTGGCGGCGGGGGCGGCGGCTCGTCTGCGCCAAAGCGATACACGACTCCGAGGGAATAGAGGTCGATGTCGCCCTTGTTGCCGACTGCATCGTCAATCCGATAACGCTCCGCCTCGGCGCGCAGGCCCACGGCCCTGTTGACCTGGTACTGGGCGCCGACCCCGTACTTGTAATTTGCAGCACGTTTGCTGGGCGAGGAATTGATTACGGCGACCGCTCCGGTTCCAGCGAACGAGTCTTTTGCCTCGGCATAGTTGACACCGCCGCGCGCAAACAGCGAGGCGCGTGCGCCGAGAGGCAACGAGCCCACGAGATCGGCATTCAATCCTTTGATCCTGATGTCACCGCGCAGGGTGCCCGCCGGCGTGGTGTTCGCCGTAAAGCCGAACCGGCCCAGATCGAAGTAGCCGGCTTCCACGGCAAAAAAGCGACTGAAGTCGTAGCCGCCGAAGACCTTGAAGCCAAGGTGCCGATTGTCATCGCTGATCGAAGCGGTGGTGAAGCCATTGAGCAAAAGGCCGTTGCTGATCCTGACGTCGTCAATCTTCGCTTGCGCCTGGCCGACGTTGAAGCCGACGTAGCCGCCCGAGTCATCGGCGATAGCCAGCGGACTTGCGGCTGCGGCGAGAGCCGCCAGGCCCGACATCCCAAGGGTAAGTGCAATCTTCATGTTCCACTCCGCGAGAATATTTGAGCCTTATGGCGCCGGGACGTTGATCACGGTGTCCACCAACGTGACCGAAGCACCCAGTGACAACGCACGACCGTTCAGTGTCACGACCGACGTGTTGCCCGCGGTCGAGAACGCAGCGCCCGCCTGTGTGATGAGCGTGCCCACCATGGTCCCACCGCCGGCTGCATTGATCGTGGCGGCACTGCCGACCTGCCAGTAGACGTTCTTGGCCTGCGCGCCATTGACCAGGATGACGCTTTGCGGGAATGCGGCACCCGGGCCTCCCACGGTGAGCGTGGTAGCCATCTGGAACACCCACACCGCATTCGCGTCGCCCTGGGCGTCGAGGGTCAGGTCGCCGCCCTGGATCATGAAACTGCCGGCTGCGGCGGTATAGACACCCGGCACCAGAACGAGATTGGCCAGGTTGCCCGCGCCGGGGTCCGGGCCACCCGGTAGCGCCACGAGCGCGTTGTAAGCGGTGAGCGCATCGGCACGCGCCTGCATGGCGGCCGCCATGGTCGCCGCGGTGCCCTCGCTCGGGCATGCAGCGGTCGGCGGAGGCGGCGCGGTATAGATCAGCCCGTTAACGAGGCCGACGTTGGCGCCGAGGACTTCGGTATAGGTGCAACCCACACCGCCGTCGTGCAATCCGGTCACGAGAGTCGAGGCTGCGGTGGTTCCGATGTCACCATTGATGACAGTCAGGATCCCGGAATTGGTGACTCCCGCCGAACCGCCGAAAGTGCCGAACGATGCGGCCGCCCCGAGCGCAACCGGCGCAAGGCAGGCAGGGCCGGCGGCGACTACCGAGAAATTCCACGTGAAGTCAGTCGGCAACGCATCGGGCGGAACAGCCAGGTCATGCACGCCGGTGGCGCCGCCCTTGATCGTGGCCGTGTAGGTCACACCTGCCGTAAGCGGGCCCTGCGGCGTGAACGTTGCAACCAGTCCAGTCGCTGCATCGACTGAAACGGACGCGGCGGTGACAGGTGTCGAAGTCGGCGCCGGACCGTTCACGTGAAACGTCGTCCCGTTCACTGTCGTCGGGTCGAGCCGCAGACCTGCCGGAGCAGTGAGTGTCGCGTTGATGCCCGCGCTCGGACATACGGCGTTGGCATTCGACGCAGGGCTGGTAGACACCACAGCCAGATTGCCGGCAACACTTGGAGCCGCCGCAGTGAAGGTCCATACGTAGCTGCTGGCCGCAGGCATTGGCGCCTGATTGCCAGCGAGCGCATTGCCCGCCACGTCGGTCACCGCCGTCGTGATCGTCGCGGTATAGACCTTACCGATCACGAGAGCGGTGGCCGGAGTGAACACGGCTGTTCGGGCGCCGGCAGAGTACCTGACGCTGCCCGCCGGCGCGACGCACGGCGCCGCGCAGGTTATCGTAAAGCTGGCTGCGCTGATTGTCGCCGGCGCCATGTCCTTGGTGAAAGTGGCGCTGACGGCGGTGTTGCTCGGCACGCCGGGCGTCGGACCCGGAATTGTCGTCGCGGGGAACGTCGCCGAGACCTGCGGCCGCGTTGAGTCGGTCGTAACCGTCGTCGTGAATTGCCACGTGAAGGGAGCAGCCAGCCCAGCTCCAGTCGCGAGGCTCTGCGCGCCAGTCACGGTGCCGGTATATTGAGTGAGCCTTTCAAGAACGGTGCCGGGTGTCAGCGCAAAGGTGGCGATGGTGTTGGTCGCATCGAGAGAGACCGTACCCGTGGGGTTGACGCATGGACTCGCGCAGGTCAGGGCCAGGCTGGAATTTCCGCTCAGTGGGGCTATCGGCTCATTGAACGTGACGGTGACAAGCGTGTTCGTGGTGACCACCCCAGTGGCGCCGTTCGTCGGCGTCACAGCAACCACGACCGGCCGGGCAGCGGCAATACCTCCCGAACCCAGGATGGGATCCTTCCCGCATCCAGCAGCCACAGCGCCGAGTGCAATCGCCAGCAACCAAATCCGGGATTGCGGGCGGAAATTGAAAATATTCATGGTCTCCCCGACTCCTGAGTTCAGACGAACGGGCCGATTACGCGCAGCAAGGATGCCGACAGGACGCCATTACGTCTGTGCGCTAACGAACATGCCGAACGATGGTGCCGCACCGGCGATTGATCCGCTATGAAGAAACCGGACCGATTGTAATGTGAGTTTTTCCGGCAAACTGTCCCTAAACGGGGAGGAGTTTGTCGTGAAGAAGAAGCGATTTTCCGTTGAACAGATCGTGGCCGTGCTCAAGCAGGCGGAGCTGGGGATGCCGGTGGCGGACCTGATTCGGCAGACCGGCATCTCGGAGCAGACCTTCTACCTCTGGAAGAAGCAATAAGCGGGGCTCCATTCTGATGACGTGCGGGAACTGAGGCAGCTTCGGGACGAGAACACGCGGCTTAAGAAGCTGGTGGCGGAGCTCAGTTTGGACAAGGCCATTTTGCAGGATCTCAATGCAAAAAAATGGCCAGGCCCGCGGTAAAGCGAGAAGCGGTGCGGTATGTCCTCGAACGCTGCCGCCTTGCGTGCCGACGGGCCGGCAGGATCGCGAAGCACTATCGAAGCGCCTACTACTACCGGTCTTGCAAGGACCCCAAGACGGCGCTGCGTGGTCGGATGCGTGAGTTGGCGCAAATCCGGATCCGCTACGGGTATCGCCGCCTGCACGTGCTGTTGAAGCGTGAGGGCTGGAGCCTGGGAAAGCATCAGGCCTACCGGCTCTACGCCGAGGAGCGCCTGCAGCTCAGAAGCAAGCTTCCGCGGCGTCGCAAGATGGTGGTCACGCGTCGGGAGAAATACGTGCCGAAGCGACCGAACAAGGCGTGGTCCATGGACTTCGTGGCCGACCAGCTGGTCGATGGCACGCGGTTCCGGGCGCTGACGATCGTGAACGCTGACGATCGTGAACGTATTCACCCGAGAGTCCCTCGATATTCGGGTCGGGCAGCGGCTCAGAGCCGAGGATGTCGTCGAGGTCTGCAATCGCCTGGCTGCCCAGCGCGGCGCTCCCGTGCAGGTCTCTGTGGACAACGGCAGCGAGTTCTCGGGACGAATCTTTGACCTTTGGGCCTATCACCACAAGGCGGCGATTGAATGCAATCGACCGGGGGAGCCGACGGACAATAGCTTTGTGGAAAGCTTCAATGGGTCATTCCGCGACGAGTGCCTAAACGTGCATTGGTTCGAGACGCTTGACGAGGCAAGGGAGAAAGTCGTGGCTTGGCGGGTCGAGTACAACGAGAGTCGGCCTCACCAGGCTGTCCGCGAGATGACGCCGGCTGAGTATGCCTTGAGCTATAGGATTTCAGAGCAAGCAGAGGGATCCATAACCGCCGGAAACTAACTCTCGAGGTGGTCCTGCAAATCGTAGCGCTTCACCGAACCTTGTCACACTCCCTGGTCACGCGAGCGAGTTGTTGAAGCACTAGCGCCGGGCTTGCGTGTAAAGGAAGAGCCCGGTCTCGTGCCGGTTGATGTAAGCGTATGGAAGTGACTGATCTGGCGACGATAATTTGGCGCGCCTGAAGAGATTCGAACTCCCGACCCTCTGGTTCGTAGCTCAAACCCGGGTGCTACGCCCCACTACGCTGGAGTACGAAAAAGCCTATTTTTACAGCCTTTTCTTGATACTCGTCTACGCCGACGTTGTATAATATTCGCCCAGGTTGGATCGACTTTAGTCACTTTTTGATCACTCAAATTAGAGTGCAAGCGGGACCAATACGACTATGCCAAATGCGAAGCTGCGCCAGGATACCGTTCGTTCACTTGCCTATCTGGGTCAGAACAATTCCCAGTGCATCTATTGGGATGAAACCCTCAAGGGTTTCGGTCTTCGCGTCTTCCCGGCGGCCGCCGAACGTTCGTCTGCGCCTATCGAGTATACCGCAGACGCCGCATTGCCACCTTGGGCCGCGCCGACATCCTGACGCTGGATCAGGCCCGTAAGAAAGCGCTCCGATACCTCGGGCAGGCGGCCGATAACGCCGATCCCCAGACCCAGTTAGACGCAGCGTCGGCCGCCGTCACCGTTGCGGAACTGGTCTCTCAGTACGTTGAAAAGCACGCCAAGGCGAAAAAGCGCTCGTGGAAAAGAGACCAGAACATGTTGCGGGCCCATCTCGCCTCCTTTGAGTCACGCCCCGCCATCTCAGTCACCACGGCGCAGATTGAGCAATTGCACGCCGCTCATGGCGTCCTGTTTCCCTACGCTGCCAATGATTTGGTCAGCACCGTGCGCAAGATGTACAACTGGGGTCGTGTCGCCGGCCTCGTCCCGAGAGAAATGCCAAATCCTGGCGTGGGATCGTTCGGTTCCCTTCCCGGCGCCGCCGGCGGTTCGTGACCACGGTAGAGATGCCTCGACTGCTGACGGCGTTGGAACAGGAGGACAACGAATTTGCCCGACACGCCATCTGGCTGTTGCTGTTGATCGGACTGCGTAAAAATGAACTGCTGCGTGCCAAGTGGAAGGATGTGGACTGGGATTTCCAGACCCTATTCATTGGATTGACCAAGAACGGCGAACCGGTACTGGCACCTTTAAGCAACGCTGCGATCGATCGATTGAGGTTGATCCCGAGGTTGGCCGAGAACGAACACATCATTTGTGGACACAAGTCGGGCAGTCATTTGACCTATCTGTCCTCTGCCTGGCGCAGAGTGCGCAAAGCCGCAGACCTTCAAGACCTGCGGCTCCACGATCTACGCCGCACTGTGGGCAGCTGGCTCGTCCAGCATGGCGAATCCTTACATTTGGTCGGCGCCGTCCTCAATCACAAGGATGCTAAAACCACCGCAGGGTATGCCTATTTCCAGACCCAGCAACGATCGCGTGCGCTGACGGCCCATGGTGAAAATGTTTTGGCATTTGCTCCGTTGTTATTGAATAGGAGTGAGCCAGCAACAGAACTTCAATATTCGGCGCTGTTGACCGACAATCAACGTACGCCGGATGTCCCAGCAGCCAGGGGTGTGCACTACGTGACACGAGAATATCTGCACCAACTCGTCTGGGAGTTGCCGGTATCCGAAGTTGCGGCTAGATTCGGCGTTACGGATGTGGGTCTTGCGAAAGCATGTCGTCGCTCCGCCATTCCAATCCCGCCTCGGGGTTATTGGGCCAAGTTGGAGGCGGGCAAATGGATCGACCCGGCGCCCCTCCCGGCTGCTCCTTCGAGGTATTTGGGAAAGATTCGGATCAAGGGACGCGCGACGGGACGAAACCTCAAAGAGTCTCTCGGCGGGGGCCACGGAGCGCAGAGTCGTCCAGGTCTCGATGTGGGTGATAGAGTCGTTGGTGTTGCCGTCGGCGGTGCGAAACTGGACCGGCACGCCGCCATCGGCGTCGGTGGTCAAGATGAACAGCAGTTGCTTTAAATCCGGGCGATGGTCCTTCGAATAGCCGTACGTGATCGCTGGCGCCCGCTGCCCCGACTTGGCTACCGAGCGTGCATCACGGTACTGACCGCAGAACGCGATCGAGGTGCTGTCGTTATGCAGCCGCTTCAGTTGCACTGCAAATCGCTTGGCCACGGCCAAGACCACCTCGGTGAGCAGTGCTGCCCGATCGGCTTCGAATAGTCGATCAAGCGCACGGCCCAAGCGATCATCGCTCAAGCTCTCGATGTCTTCTCCGGCCACCCCGAAGAGCCCCGCGGCGAAGCCGTGCACGGTCTCTTGTGCCCGATAGATAGGCTCCCGCTCGACCACGATCGAGCGCACCAGCACGCCGAGAGCCTGTGCATGCGGCACGCGACAGCGTTTATCAACGGTCGGGATGTGCTTCTCGAGGAGGGCTGCGAGGCCCATGCGCTCGAGGAAGTGATTAATCAGGGGTAGAGGTCCCAGTCTCTCCGTGTTGAGAGAGAAGCGTGCATCGCGCGATGAGCGTGCTTGCATTACCAATCTCTGGCATGGAGTATTTATCATCGGGGACCTTGCTCAAGCGCATGAAAGTCTGCGGCAACCCCCGCTGCCACTGCGCGAACGATCCGGCGGCCCGTCACGGCCCGTACTACGAATGGAGTTACCTGAAAGGCGGCAAGTTGCGCCACCGCACGCTCACCCCCAAGCAGGCCGATATCATGCGGCTTGCGATCGCAAACCAGCGTAAAGCCAAGAAACTACTCCGAGCCTGGGAGGCTCAGACCCTGCACTTGATCGAACTCAAGACGCCCACGTAGCCTCACGCCCGCCATCGCTGGCGGTAATTGCGTGTAAATGCGTCAGACGATGTGTGGAATGTAAGACTGGAATCACGTTATTTCGCTATCCTGAATGGATGTATTGAGGCCGCTGGCTACGTTTTGGTGAGCTTTCGCACCCGGCCAGGAGCCGTCACTCGCTGTTATTTCATTGCCGTCCTGACCAGCCATAAAACCGTCATTCTGCTGTCCTTGGCGTCCGCGAACATAATAGGCGGCCAGTCAGGGGGATAAATGAATGATCCCCGCAAACTTCTTGTTGCGCTTGACCCGGGTGCGCTCGCAGCGCCGTTCGCGTCTTTCTCGGCGAACGCTCGAAATCCGATGATCTTGTTCTATTGCGTTAGGGGAATCTCCACGCCGATGCCGCGGTAACCGATGAGGCCACAGAACTGGTTGAACATCGGTTCTCCGCTGATCCGAAATTTCTGGTGCAAACCATCGGCATTGACGCGGCTGAACACAAAATCCAGGAAGGGCTCCCGTGCCGCGATCTTCGCCCGCAGCTCCTCGTGCTCCGCTTGATTCCAGCCGGTCACCTCGATATTGCCGGTCTCGCCCGCCAGGGGGGCGACCCGGATGCCGAGCATTTCCAGGACCGGACCGTTGGCCTTGGTGAAGGTCCCGCTCTCGTCCTGCTCCCAGTACCAATCGGAGGCGAGTTCAGCCAGGCTGCGAAAACGCGCTTCGCTTTCGCGCAGCTCCGCGGTCCGTTCCTGGACCTTCTGCTCCAGCACCTTGTTGTAATTATCGAGTTGTTTGTACAGTAACCGCACTTCCAGCATGTTGTGGATGCGCGTCTTGACTTCGATCAGATCAAACGGCTTGCTGATGAAATCTTTGGCGCCGGCCTGCAACGCGCGCAGCTTGTGGCCAGGTTGGGCGGTAATAACGATGACCGGCAGGTAGCGGTCAGCCTCGTTGGTCTTGAGGCCTTCCATCACCTGGAATCCATCCATGCCGGGCATCTGCAGGTCGAGCAGGATCAGGTCGTAGCGGTTCGTGCGATGCAGCGCGCAGACCTCCTGGGGATTCATCGTCGAGGTGACGCTGGTGTAGCCTGCCTCGCTTAGTAACTGCTCGAGCAGGCTGATATTGGACTCCTGATCGTCAACAATCAGGACGCTGGCGTTGAGAATGTCGGATGCGGCTATCATTACGCTATTGTATCTTTCTTTGCGCGGGCCACTCGTGTTTCCGCAATTATCAGCGCCACGTCCAGCGTCTCCATGAACTCGTTGACCTTGATCGGTTTGGTGAGATAACGGAAAAATCCTGCTGCCAGCCCATTCTCGATATGGCGGGGCATTGCGTTGGCACTAAGCGCGATCACCGGGATTTGTGCCGTTGCCAAGTCTTTGGCCAGGATGCGCAGCACCTCGACGCCGTTGATGCCAGGCAGATTGATGTCCATCAGGATGGCATCCGGCCGGGAGGCGCGCGCTATCTCCACGCCCCGGATGCCGTCGCGCGCGCACAGGAGGCGGATGTCGGGCCGGCGTGCGATTAAGTCCTCGACCAGCATCAGATTGGCCGGGTTGTCCTCGACATAGAGCAGGGTGTGCACTTGCGCGTCAGCTTGAACTTGCGCCTGGGCGACAGCCGGTTCGGTAGCGCGGACGGCAGTTTGTGGTTTGGCCGTCAGGTTCAAGTCAATCCAGAACACGCTGCCCTGTCGAAAAGCCCGGGCAGACGAGTCCGGGCGACCGCTTACGGAAAAACGGTATTTACCCGTTCGACCCGAAGCGGGTGCACATGGAGTACACGCGCGCTATGACGGCTATCGCACAGACCGGCCTTCCCAGCGGCCTTTACATTACCCTGTTTGCTCACACTTTGCAGACACCTTCGTCGCGAAGGACACTGCGCCGCCGGGACGCATATCGGTGCATTTGAGGTGAAGGGCCGTCCCGATGTGGTCCCAGTTAGTTACAGAGCAACTGGGGTATGTGAATTTTAATATTCAAGTGAAGCAATTTTTATCCGATGAACACGGTCAACTGGTATTCACAACTGATCAAGCCGACATGGGCGCCCCCCAGCTGGCTCTTTGGGCCAGTGTGGACGGTCTTGTATGCAATTATTGCGGTGACTTATGGCACCGTGTTTTATAAAGCGTATGCAGGCAAACTTCCGTGGATAGTGACGCTACCCTTTGCGCTGAATCTCATTTTCAATTTGGCTTTTTCGCCAATACAATTCGGGCTCAAAAATAATCTGCTGGCAGCTCTGGATATTCTGCTTGTGGTGGGTACGCTCATCTGGGCACTTGTCGCCGTTTGGCACGCATCGCCTGACTTACGCTGGGTGGTCTACGCCAACATTCCATACCTTCTGTGGGGAATATTTGCGACAGTATTGCAAATAACCATAACGTATCTCAACGCATGAAATTATTATCATAATATTTGGAGTGACCCAAATCATATGCATTGCAGAAGCAGGAGTCCGCAACCAAGCCGCCCAGCGGCAAGGCGCTGAGGTTCCTGACCATGGTCGAAAAGCACGGGCTCAAAGTGCCGGCTTGAGCTTGAGGCCGGCACTCTGATCGCACCCGGCCTTCACCCCAACATTTTTTTGCCGCACTACATCAAGCGACCACCGGCGGTATGACATCGCGGATCAGTTCGAACCAAAACTCGCTGCCGACGCCGGCAGTGCTTTCCACGCCGATAGTACCCCCCATCCCTTCCACCAGGCGCTTGCTCAACGCAAGACCAATGCCCGTTCCTTCCTCTGCCCCGGCCTCCTGTCCGAGTCGATTGAATGGCTGAAAAAGCTGCGACAGCTTCTCCGGCGGCAATCCGATCCCGTTATCCGTGACGCTGACGCGGATGCGCTCCGCGCGACTCAAGGTGCACTTCACCTCGATGCTTCCCTGTCGTTGGTTGTATTTAATCGCATTAGAAATCAGATTGTTCAGGACCTGTTTTATCCGCGTCTGATCTGCACGGACCATCCAGGCGTTGTCGAATGTGAGAACGCTCAGGTGAATGCCGCGTTCATTCACGGCGAGTTGAGTCAGGTCAATGCAGTCGCTAATGACTTCCATCAGCGACACCGGTTCGAGCGACAGCCGTAGTTTGCCGGATTCAATCGATGAGAGGTCGAGGATTTCGTCGATCAGATTCAGCAAAAACCATCCGCCTTTGATGATCTGGTCCAGGCTTTGCTTGTGGGAGGCCGTCGGAGGCGGTGAGTCGCCTTCGATCAGTTGCGCAAAACCCAGTATCGCATTGAGCGGCGTGCGCAAATCATGACTCATGCTGGTAAGAAATTGCGATTTTGCAAGACTCGCTTTTTCCGCGACGACAGCCGCCACTTTCAAGGCATCGTTGGCCACCACCAGCGCTGCCGTTCGTTCGGCGACGCGCTGATCGAGAACATCGTTCAGTTCGCGAAGTCCAGTTTCAGCACGGCGGCGCTCGGTCACTTCGGCGAGCAACGCGCGGTTGGCCATCCCACACGCGCGATTCATTCTATACAGCTCGGCAAAGACCGCGACTTTCGAGCGCAGGATGGCCGGGATTATCGGCTTGTGCAGATAGTCCACCGCGCCAGTGTCGTAGCCTGCCAGCACGTGCTGGTCTTCGTTATAGTAGGCGGTGAGGAAGATGATGGGTATTTGGGAGGTCTTCTTGCGCCCCTTGATCATCTGCGCCAGCTCAAAGCCGGTCATGCCGGGCATCTGGATATCCAGAATCAGCAGCGCGAATTCCTCAACGACCAGCGCGAGCAGTGCCTGGTCGGCGGTATGGGCGCGAACCAGCCGGTAATCGCCATTGCCCAGAATCGTCTCGAGGACGGTGAGGTTTCTCGGTTCATCGTCCACGATCAGAATGTTAATAGGGTCGTCATGACGCTGGAACGCCGGATCAGCATCGCCGGCGCCATGTTGGATATGCGGAGCGGGCGCCATGCTGTTCGCAGGCGCTGCGCCGGCGTCAATGCTCAGTGCCGGCTTGGATAGGTTTTCCATGCTTGGGCTCATCGAAACAGCCACACGCGCATCAGTGATACCAGTTGGTCGGTGTTCACCGGCTTGGCGATGTAGTCGCATTTTTGGCTCCATACTCAATTGCAGGATCGGTCCCTGGAACCCTGCGTCGTGAGGATCTGCTGGAGCCGGGTGTTTTCGCTGCGGAGGGTGGTGGCTTCGGCGGTCAGCGAAGTGCGCTGGCGGTAGAACTCGGCGAAGACTTCCACCTTCGTCCGGAGGACGAACGGGTCAAAGGGCTTGCAGACGTAGTCCACGCCGCCGGCTGCGTAGCCGACTTTGACATCCGACTTATCCGTGTAATGCGCGGAGACGAAGATGATGGGCAGGTGCCGGCTCAACTTGCTGCCTTTGATGAGGCGGGCCAGTTCGTAGCCGGTCATGTCCGGCATTTTCACGTCGAGCAGGACGGCGGCAAAATCTATGCGGAGCAGCGCCGTCAGGGCGTCCTGGGAGGTCTGCACCAGGACGAGTTGGTATTCGGGCGAGTCCAGAACGGAATCGATCACCGCGAGATTTTTCGGGCGGTCATCGACGACGAGGATGGGAACGGGCGTTTTCATGGGTTCGGTTTGGTTGGGCATTGAGTTGGTTCTTTAGCGGAAAAGCCAGACGCGCATCAGCGACAGGAGTTGATCGGTGTTCACGGGCTTGGCGATGTAGTCGCTCGCGCCGGCATCGAGACATTTCTCGCGGTCGCCTTTCATCGCCTTGGCCGTCAGCGCAAGGATCGGCAGGGTGCGGAACTGCGACTCTTGGCGGATTTCCTTCATCGTCTCGTAGCCGTCCATCTCGGGCATCATGATGTCCATGAGCACGAGGCTCAAGTCCGGCGTGTGCTGGATGATCTCGATGGCGCCGCGGCCATTGGTCGTGCTGATGACCTCCATCTCCTGATTCTCGAGCAGCGAGGTGAGGGCGAAGATGTTACGGGCGTCGTCATCCACCACGAGCACTTTGCGCCCGCGCAGGACTTCACTGGAACTGTGCAGCCGTTCGAGCATGGCCTGCTTGTCCGCCGGCAGATCGGTGATCACGCGATGCAGGAAGAGCGCGGTTTCGTCGAGCAACCGCTCGGGGGATTGCACGTCTTTGAGGACGATGCTCTTGGCCATCGTCTTGAGCCGCGCCTGTTCCTTGGGGGTCAGGTCCTTGCCGGTGAAAACGACCACGGGCACGACGGCCAGTTCCGGCTCGGCGTGCATTTGTTCCAGCAGCTCGAAGCCGCTCATGTCGGGCAGGCGCAGGTCGAGCACCACGCAGTCGAAGGCCTGATCGAGCATCGCGCTCAATGCCTCCTCGCCCGTGCCGGCGGTGGTGATCTTGATGTCTTGATAGCCGAGCAGCTCGACGATGGATTGCCGCTCGATGTCGTTGTCCTCGACGATGAGCAGCCGTTTGGTGCGCGGCACGGTGAAGTCCTTGATGCGGTCGAACGACTGCTCGATGCCCTCGGTGGAGGGAGACTTGATGAGGTAGTTGAACGCGCCGTGTTCGAGGCCGTGCTGGCGTTCTTCTTCCAGGGTGACGATCTGGACTGGGATGTGGCGCGTGGCCGGATCGAGTTTGAGCTGGTTGAGCACCGTCCAGCCGAGCATGTCGGGCAGGAAAATATCCAGCGAAACAGCCGTGGGATGGAACTGCCGGGCGAGCGAAAGGCCCATCGCGCCCTTCTGGGCGACGACGCCTTTGAAGCCCTTGTCGCGGGCCAGGCCGAGGAGGATGCGCGCGTAATGCGGGTCGTCCTCGATGATAAGCAGCACGGGGTCGCCCGCAGCGATGCCGTTGCGGTCGTCCTCGATTTGCTCCTCGCGCGCGACGGGCCGGACCGTCAACTCGCGGGCCACGGCTTCTCTGGCCGTGAGAGCGGCGGCCGGCGTGTTCCGGATATTGTCGGGGCCGGAGTAATGGAGCGGCAGGAAGAGGGTGAAGGTGCTGCCCTGCCCGTGGACGCTGGCGAGTTTGATTTCGCCGCCGAGCAGCACGGCGAGTTCGCGGCTGATGGCGAGGCCGAGACCGGTGCCGCCGTATTTGCGGGACGTGCCGGCGTCGGCCTGCTGGAAGGCCTCGAAGATGAGCCGCTGCTTCTCCGGCGCGATGCCGATGCCGGTGTCCTCGACGGCGAAGGCGATGACTTGCGGAGCCTTGCTGAGCACCGGGTGGTCGGGGCTCCAGCCCTGCGTGGCGAGGTCCACGCGCATCTCGACCTTGCCGTGGGCGGTGAACTTGACGGCATTGGAGAGCAGGTTCTTGAGAATCTGCTGGAGGCGCTTGGGGTCGCTGTCCATGATCTTCGGCAGGCCCTCGGCGAAGTGAACATTGAAGGGCAGGTTCTTGGCCTCGGCCACGTGGCGGAAGTTGCGGTCAATGTTGCCGTGCAGATCGGCGAAGGGAATCTCCTCGACCTCGACGGTGACGGTTCCGGACTCGATTTTGGAGAGGTCGAGAATGTCGTTGATGAGGTGGAGCAGGTCGGTGCCGGAGGAGTTGATGTTGCGGGAGAACTCGACCTGCTTCGGGTTGAGCGTGGCGGGCGCGTTTTCGGCGAGCTGCTGGCTGAGAATGAGAATGGAATTGAGCGGCGTGCGCAGTTCGTGGGACATGTTCGCCAGGAACTCCGACTTGTATTTCGAGGTGAGCGCCAGCTCGGCAGCTTGTTCCTCCAGCTCGTGGCGAGCCTGCTCGACCTCGGCGTTTTTGCGCTCGACCTCGGCGTTCTGGTCGGCGAGCAACTTGGCCTTGGTACCGAGCTCTTCATTGCTCTGCTGAAGCTCGCTTTGGCGCGATTGCAGGTCGACAGTGAGTTGCTGTGATTGGGTGAGCAGACTCTCGGTGCGCATCGTCGCCTCGATGGTGTTGAAGACCGCGCCGATATTCTGCGTGAGCAAATCGAGGAACGCGAGAGCCCCCGCACCGAAGCTCTGGATCGCGGCCAGCTCAATGACCGCCTTGGTCTCGCCCTCGAAGAGCACCGGCAGCACGATAATGTTCACACGCGGGGCATCGCCGAGACTGGACGATATCGAGATGAAATCCGGCGGCGCGTCTGCAAGCACGATGCGCTTCTTCTCCAATGCGCACTGGCCGACCAAGCCTTCGCCGACGGTGATGATCTCGGCGAGCCGCATGGTTCCGCCATGGGCGTAGCTTGCAAGCAGCTTGAGCTCGGCACTGGTCTGACTTTGGGCGCTACCACTACCACTACCACTACCACTACCACTACCACTACCACTACCACTACCACTACCACTACCACTACCACTACTCGCCAAATGGTAAATGGTGCCCTGGTAGATATTCAATAGCGGCGCCAGCTCGGACAGAAGCATCTTGCCCACGGTGCTAAGTTCGCGGTGCCCCTGCAGCATGCCGGTGAATTTGGCGAGGTTGGTCTTGAGTTCGTCCTGCTCGCGGTTGCTTTCGGTGGTTTCACGCAGGTTGGAAATCATCGTATTAATGTTGTCCTTCAACTCCGCCACCTCGCCGCGGGTCTCCACCTGGATGGAGCGCGTGAGGTCGCCCTTGGTTACCGCGGTGGCGACCTCGGCGATCGCGCGCACCTGCGTCGTCAAATTGGCGGCGAGCAGGTTCACATTGCCGGTCAGATCTTTCCACGTGCCGGCGGCGCCGGGGACGTTGGCCTGCCCGCCGAGCCGTCCGTCCACGCCGACTTCACGCGCCACGTTCGTCACCTGGTCGGCAAAGGTCGCAAGCGTAACCGTCATGTTATTGATGGTATCGGCAAGTGCTGCCACCTCGCCCTTGGCCTGCACAGTGAGGCGCTGGGTCAGGTCGCCGGTGGCCACGGCGGTCACCACTTTGACGATGCCGCGGACCTGTTCGGTAAGATTGGAAGCCATGAAATTCACGTTGTCGGTGAGATCCTTCCAGGTGCCGCCGACGCCCGGCACCGCAGCCTGTCCGCCGAGTTTGCCTTCCGTGCCGACCTCGCGCGCAACGCGCGTTACCTCTCCCGCAAAGGAGTTGAGTTGATCGACCATCGTGTTGATGGTGTCTTTGAGCGCGAGAATTTCACCCTGTACCTCGACCGTAATCTTGCGGTTGAGATCGCCGCGCGCTACGGCTGTGGTGACCTCCGCAATGTTACGCACCTGCGAGGTGAGGTTGGTCGCCATCGCATTGACCGAGTCGGTGAGATCCTTCCACGTCCCGGCCACGCCCGGCACTACCGCTTGCACGCCAAGCCGCCCTTCGGTGCCAACCTCGCGCGCCACACGGGTGACTTCCGAGGCAAAGGAGCGCAGCTGTTCGACCATGGTGTTGATGGTTTCCTTGAGCTGCAAAATCTCGCCGCGCACATCGGCAGTGATTTTCTTGGACAGATCGCCGCTGGCCACGGCGATGGTCACCTCGGCGATGTTGCGCACCTGGCCAGTGAGGTTGGAGGCCATCGAGTTGACGTTATCTGTGAGGTCCTTCCACGTTCCGGCCGCGCCGGGCACCACCGCCTGACCGCCTAGTTTGCCTTCGGTGCCCACCTCGCGCGCTACGCGCGTCACCTCCGAGGCGAAGGCCGAGAGCTGTTCGACCATGGTGTTCATGGTTTCCTTCAACTGCAGAATTTCACCCTTTACGTCGACGGTGATCTTGCGGCTCAAGTCGCCGCGCGCGATGGCCGTGGCCACATCGGCGATGTTGCGCACCTGGCCGGTGAGATTGGAGGCCATTGAGTTGACATTGTCGGTCAGATCCTTCCATGTTCCCGCGACACCCGGCACCGTCGCCTGGCCGCCGAGTTTGCCGTCGGTGCCGACCTCGCGCGCCACGCGCGTGACTTCCGACGCAAAGCCGTTTAACTGATCGACCATGGTATTGATGGTGTTCTTCAACGCGAGAATCTCACCCTTCACATCGACGGTGAT
>JAYUFH010000107.1:0-6269 GCA_043738765.1 Pseudomonadota bacterium
CTTCACCCACGAACCCGTGGTCCAGCTATCCGAGCGGCTGGTCGCATTGGCGCCCGCCGGACTCAGCCGCTGCTTTTACGCCGACAGTGGCTCGGCCGCGGTGGAAGTCGCCCTCAAGATGAGTTTTCATTATTGGCAGAACCACGCGCGGCCGGCGAAGCAGCGCTTTATCAGTCTAAGCAACAGCTACCATGGCGAAACCCTGGGCGCGTTGTCCGTCGGCGATGTGGCGCTGTACAAACAGACCTATGCGCCGCTGTTACTGGAGGGTATCACCGTACCCTCACCGGACAACTACACGCGGCAGCCCGGTGTTTCCCCCGCCGAGCATGCGCGGCAACTGTTCGCACTCATGGAGGCAACCCTGGCGCGACACGCAGACACGGTGTGCGCGGTCATCGTTGAACCATTGGTGCAGTGCGCCGGCGGCATGCGCATGTACGATCCGGTATATCTCACGCTGCTGCGCGCCGCCTGCGACCGCTACAACGTGCACCTCATCGCCGATGAAATCGCCGTCGGCTTCGGGCGCACCGGCACGATGTTCGCCTGCGAGCAGGCGCGCATCACGCCGGATTTTCTGTGTCTCGGCAAAGGCCTGACCGGTGGTTATCTGCCGCTCTCCGTATGCCTCACCACGGACGATGTATATGCCGCGTTTTATGCCGAATACGCCGCGCACAAGGCTTTCCTTCATTCCCACAGCTACACCGGCAATCCGCTGGCCTGCGCCGCCGCCCTGGCCACTCTCGATATCTTCGAGCAGGATCAGGTCATCGAACAAAACCGCGCGTGCGCGAAGCACATGCAGCGCGCGTGCGCGCGCTTCGCGGACCACCCACACGTGGCGGAGGTGCGCCAGACCGGCATGATCGTGGCGCTGGAAATGGTGAAAAATAAATCGACGCGCCTGGCCTACCCCTGGCAGGAACGGCGCGGACGGCGGGTCTACCGGCACGCTCTTGCGCATCAGGCGTTACTGCGGCCATTGGGAGACGTGATCTATTTCATGCCGCCGTACGTAATCAGCGAAGAGGAAATCGGACAACTCGCGGACGCCGCCTGGGAGGGGATTGCCTACGCTACGCGCGATACCTGAAGTTACGCCTTCTGCCGCACCCGGCGGGGGTGACCTGTGCGTAGGGTGGGCTTCGCCCACCAGTGGAAGCGCATTGATACCCCGCGTGGTGGACGATGCCCACCCTACAAGCGCAAGGTTTAAGTCAGCGCCATTCCCTCTTGTTCAGAGGCTCCCTCACTACAATCAGGAATTATTTTGGATAAAGCGCCCGGCCGAGGGCCTCGTAATCCGGTATGCCCGCAACGCCGCGCGCGAGTCGGATGACCGCGGCAAAGAACGGGTTACCCGGCAGGTCCGCGCTGTCGGCGGCCATGGCGCTGTCGATGGTGTGCGACTGCGGCTCCGCCGATGACATGAAACCGAAGAAATCGGTCGATGCACGTCCCGGCAACGGATACAGAATAATCATTTTCGCACCCTGCGTTGCGGGCGGAGCGCTGCTGCTCACCAGCGCATCCATGGAAATGATGGTGACCGGCCTGGACCGCCAGCCGATCACACCCAGCACCCAGGCGGGACTGCGCGGCAGCCGCGTTATCGGCACAACACTGGTGACCTCGGCGATGCAGGCGCTCGGCACCAGCAACGACAGCGTCTGCATCGGAATTTCCAGGGCATGCACCGGTTGCAAAGCGACTTCCGTCATGCGCCCTCCTTGACGGCCAGTAGATAGGTGGCAAGGGTCTGGGGTTCAAATACCAGCGTAATCTGCGCACCCTGCACCCAAGCCGCGGAAAACAGCGGGCCGCCACGGGTGGATGCATGGCCCAGGGGATGAAAAGGCTCCACGCGCACATCGGTGCGCGTCAGCAGCTGAATTTCATTTGCCGCCAGGCCTACGGGGTGGGGCTGTGCATTCAGAAACACGGCGCGCTGCCAGTCATTATTCCGCACGGGCCTGATATCCCTGTCCAAATGATAGACGGGCAGGCGTTTGCCGCGGGCCTCCCACCAGGCGACTGCGCTGCCCGCGCCACTGTCGTTGACCACCAGGCCTTCGCGTTGTTCGATGGCGAAACTGGCGCTGCTCGGCAGGAGAAACTCCTGTCCTGCAAAGACGACAAGCAGATATTGTTCCGACCCGGCCATTTAATTTCCCCCGGCACATGACGATGACACCGGCGCCTGGCGGATCATCGCTTGGCGTTCCGCGTCAGCATGGCGTTGATGTTCTTAAGCAGTTCTTCTTCCTGATAGGGCTTGGTCATATACAGATTGACGCCCAACTGCATGGCGCGGTCGCGATGCTTGCTGCCGGCGCGCGAGGTGATCATGATGATGGGTATATGCTTCAAGTTCGGGTCTGAGCGCACGTTGCTGGTCAGCTCATAACCATCCATGCGCGGCATCTCAATATCCACCAGCATTACATCCGGGGTGTGCTCGCGCAACTGCTCGACCGCGTCGAGACCGTCTTTCGCGACAATGACGTCGATGGCATGTTTCGACAGGTAACGGCTCGTGACCTTGCGCACGGTGATCGAATCGTCGACCACCATAACCAGTGGCCGCTTCGGCGCCTTTTCCACCGCCTTTTCCGCCGGCTTGTCTTCCTTCTTCACCGTCGCCTGCATGCGGTCTTCGGTGATCCACAGGCCGGGCACATCGAGAATAAGCACAACGCTACCGTCACCCAGTATGGTCGCGCCCGCCAGTCCTTCGATGTGGCTCAGTTGCGGGCCAACAGACTTCACCACCACTTCACGCGTTCCCGCGAGGCCATCGATCTGGATTGCGACCTGGCGCGAACCGCTACGCGCCAGCAGGACAGGCAGTTTGCGCGCGGTGCGCGGCAGCGACGTGGTGCCTAGTCGCTTCGCCAGACTCATGAATGGGTAGACTTCGTTGTTATGATTCAGGAAAGGTTTCTTGCCCACATGGATATTTTTCAACTTATCCATCGGCACTTCGAGCAGGTTGATAACAGCGGACAGCGGAACCGCGTACAGCTGTTCTCCCGCATACACCATCAAGGCCTGGGTGATGGACAACGTCAGCGGCAAACGCACAGTGAAGGTGGTGCCGACACCCGCGGCCGTCTCAACGTTGATGATGCCGCCCAACTGCTTGACCTCGGTATGCACCACGTCCATGCCGACGCCGCGGCCGGAAAGATGCGTCACTGTCTTGGCGGTGGAAAAGCCCGCCACGAGAATAAACTGCATCACCTCTTCGTCCGTCAGCTGCGTGCCCGGCTCCAGCAGGCCACGCTCCACGGCCTTTTTACGTATGGCGTCGATATCCAGGCCGGCGCCGTCGTCCGAGAAACGGATCACGATTTCTGTGCCTTCGTGGCTGGTGGCAATTTTTATTTTCCCGATGGGCGGCTTGCCGATGCGTTTACGCACGCCCTCGCTCTCGATTCCATGGTCGATGGCGTTGCGTATCATGTGTTCAAACGGGCCTACCATGCGTTCAAGCACCGTGCGATCGACTTCCACCTCGTTGCCGCTGAATTCGAGTTCCACCTGTTTATTCAGCTCGCGCGAGGTCTGACGCACCATGTGCCGAAGGCGGGCAGTTTGCGTGGAGAAACTGACCATGCGCGTGCGCATGAGGCCTTCCTGCAAATCGGTGTTAACGCGCGCCTGCTGCTGCAGCACCGTCTCCGCCTGTCCCACGAAGGTACCCATGCTGGATTGTATGGTGTAAAGGTCGTGCAGACTTTCCGCCAGTCCACGCGACAACTGCTGCAGGCGCGAGAACCGGTCGAATTCGAGTGGGTCGAATTCGGCAACCGAGCTCGACAGGTTTTCTTCGGAACGAAACAGGATTTGTGACTCGGAATGTATTTCGAGTTCGCGTATCTGGTCGCGGAAACGGGTGACGTTGCGATTGAGTTCGGCCATGTTCTCACGGAAACCGAATATCTGCTGCTGCATGCGTGAGCGCGAGATGCTCACCTCACCCGCATAGTTCACCAGATTGTTGAGCAGGCTGGTGCGCACGCGAATCTGGCCACGGCGCTCGCCGCTCTCCGCGGCAGTTTCAGCCGGCTCCGCCCCGGCACGGCGCTCCGCCTGTTCGTTAGCGGCTGTGACGTCGGCGGCATCTTCATCCGCAACATCGGCGCCCACTGTGACCAGCTCACGCGCCTCTTCCTGGTCGTTATAAACACCCTCCCCGAGCAGTTCTTCGGGCTGGACTTCGTCGTATGTATCGGTAACAACCGCCGGCGCTTGTGTTACTTCAGGTTCAGGCTCAGCGGGTGGCGGGGCCTTGGGAGCGCGGCGCGATGCACCCGGCGCAGGCGGGGCGACCGTCAAACCTTGTGCCTTGGCCATGACTTTGGCATTCAGGTCGGCTACGCTGGTCGCGGGCCGCTGTGACTGCATTTGCTCAACCATATTGGCCAGGGCGTCATGCACTTCGTCGAGTAAGTCGAGCAGCTCGGGATCATTCGCTACACGGCCGTCCTCCACTTCCTTCAGCAGCGTCTCGGTGTTGTGGCCAAGGTTGCCCATGGTCATCGCGCCGGCCATGCGTGCGCCACCTTTCAGGGTATGCAGCGATCGCTTCAGGTCTTCAATCGCCTGCTGGTTACTGCGGTCGGCGCGCCATTGCTGCAGCGCATCGTCGATGGCGGTGAGAATATCCACCGCCTCCTCCATGAATATCTCGAGCAGCTCTGGATCCACATCCTCGCGGATTTCCTCCACAGGCACGGGCACAGCGGGAGTAGCGGGAACATGCGAACCTCGCCTGGTTGCCAGCGCTACAGCCGCCGAAGCTGGCACTGCATCATGCCCGCCTTTTTCCAGGTGTGTGACCAGCAGCGTAGTCTCATGGTGCAACCCGTTCGCCAGTGCGTGGAAAGCCGCTTGCAGTTTTGCGGATGGTGTATGACCGCCATTCAATACATCGATCAACTCGGTGGTGCGCGCATGCACATTCTGCAGCAGCGCCAGCGTTGCTTCGCTTAATGGTTGTTGCCGGATATCGTGTGCCTGGAACAACTTCTCCATCTCGGCGCAACACTCGGCCATGAATTGCAGGTCAAGAGCGCGCGCGCTACCTTGCAGTGTGTGGGCAACTCGCAACAGATTCTCCGTTATGCGACAGGACTGCCCGGAGTCGATACAGGAAATCGCTTCGTTATAAAGTATGGCGAGGTGTCCGTAGGTCTCGCCGGAAAAGATCTGCAGCAGGACTGGATCAAAGTTACGGCCCGCCTTCTGCGGCGAAGCTTCCATATCGGTTTCTAATGAAATTTCCGCGTCGTCCGCCGGAGCGGGAATTGCAGTCAGTTCGATTAACTCGATTTCCTGCGAAGCGCCGGGCTCAAAGTCGAATGACTCCGCTAGCGGCAAGTCCAACACCCCGCTACCGCCCAAGTCAACCTCACCGCCGCGGCTGACAATATCGGCGTTGTTCTGCAGTGCGGCAATATCCACCTGTGGGGCCGGACCGCCTTCCAGCTGCGCCACCATGTCCGGCAGAAGCGCCTGCACCTGTTGCAACAACTCGAACATGGGAGCGGAATGAGCGATCTTGCCCTCGCGCAGGCGATTGAGCATGTTTTCAAACGACCAGGCCAGTTCCGCGATAGCACTGGCACCCACCATGCGTCCACTTCCCTTAAGGGTGTGGAAGGCACGCCGCACCTCGAGCAACGCATCGCGGTTTTCTGGAGCAGCTCGCCATTGCGGCAACATCTTATTGATGATCTGCAGCATTTCCCGTGCGTCTTCCACGAAGATCTCCATGATCTCCACATCGAAGTCGTCGTCTGTGGCGTCCCCTTGCTCCACCGGATCCGCCAACGCTGCTCTCTTCACCGGGGCGCGCAGTCCCAGCTCATCCGTTGGAAAGACCGGCACAGACGCTGTCATCTCGCCATACTCTGTGACTTCAGCGTGCAGCTGTTCATGCGCCAATGTCGCCAGTATCTCCGCCGATTGTTTCAACGTATTTCGAACTGCATCGTTGAGCTGCCCGGGATCGGCCACCACCATGCCCAACAGGGTGTTCATGTCATTACTGATTTTTTCCAGACGCACCAAAGACTGACGGCCGGCGAGCGCTCCGATATCGCGCAGGTCCTGCCGCAGGATACTCAGCGCCTGATGATTGGAGGCATCCTCCATCCACAGATTCAGTTTCTGGCGTATGTCGGTGATCAGCGCCGTCGGATTGCCCGCCGGTGACGGCCGGCCGGTGCGCGTCGAGTCCAGTTCGCGCCAAGCAA
>JAYUFH010000108.1:0-2372 GCA_043738765.1 Pseudomonadota bacterium
GCGGTGAATGAGATCGGGGTCTTCGTCATGACGGAGACCGGTCTGCGGGAGGTGAATAATCCGTCCGCCATGTTCATCAGTCGCCAGGGTGACGCGGTACCGGGTAGTGTCGTGCTGGCCACCCAGGAAGGCACACGCCCATTGCTGGTGGAGGTGCAGGCACTGGTGGATGAGAGCCATTCACCCAATCCGCGCAGGGTGTGTGTCGGGTTGGACCAGACGCGTCTGGCCATGCTACTGGCGGTACTACATCGGCATGCCGGCATCGCCATGTTCGATCAGGATGTGTTCGTGAATGTCGTGGGCGGCGTGCGCGTGTTGGAGCCCGCCGCGGACCTGGCCGTTATCGCCGCTGCCGTGTCGAGCCTGCGCAACCGGCCGCTGGGTAAGGACCTCATCGTGTTTGGCGAAGTGGGGTTGGCGGGGGAGGTGCGGCCGGTGCAGCGTGGTCAGGAGCGTATCCGCGAGGCGGCCAAACTCGGTTTCAAGCGCGCGGTGATACCGGCGGGCAATAAGCCCAAGAAACCCGACGGCGGGATTGAATTGCACCCGGTGCGCCGGCTGGATGAGGCCTTGGACGCCATCTTCCAGTAGACAGCAGGCGTCGTCCCGTCGGTTACTTGAGGTAGAACTGCATGCGCGATCCGGCGACCTCGATGATGTCGCCGTTCTTCAATTCCTCGCCACGCCCCGGAACCAGCTTGCCGTTAAGCATGGGAGTACCGCCGTCGCCGCCTGGTAGCAAACTGTAACGGCCTGCGCTGTTGCGGATGATGACGCCCGCCATTTTGCCGGCGCGCCCGAGATTGGTGGTGGATTTGACCAGGTCGATACGCTTGCCGCTGTTGGCGCCGCTCAATACAAATATCGAACCGATGCGCATACTAGCTGGGGCTGGGACTGGCTTGTCGGCGGCGCGCGCCGCCTGTGCGTTTTCTGCGGCACTCGCCGCCATTTCCTCGAACTTCTGCGGTGTAATGATCATGGTCTTGGCCAGATCACTTTGTGGACGCAGGGCATTTTCGTCCACATAGCCCAAGCTGTGTTTGCCGATAACGATCTCGTCACCATTCATGAGGTGGTGTTTGTTGATGCGCTTATTGTTGACCAGCGTACCGTTGGTGCTGTTTAGATCCTGCACGAAGGAGTCATTGCCGACGGTGAAGATCGTGGCATGACTGCCGCTGACCGCGAGATTGTCCAGCAGGATGTCGCTGCCGGGACGCCGTCCGATCACCATATCGCCTTGTTTCATTACAATCTGATCGATGACGACGCCATCAAATTTGATCACCAGTTTTGGCATTGTTTCACTCTCAAGTCATGTGCATCGCTAGTATAAATCTCGCCTGACAACCCGTCAGCCATTCCATCACTATTTTTTTGGCCGGGAAAAACGCTTCCCGGTGCGCACCAGAACCACCGTGATGTTATCCGGTCCCCCGCGTGCATTGGCTTCCCTGACCATGAGTTGGCTTGTCTCCTGGGGATTTTTACCATACTGCTGCATCACCCGTTCGATATCGGCATCGGCCAGCACATCACTCAGTCCATCCGAGCATAGCAGATAGAGGTCGTCCTTTAAAAAAGTCTGGATATTGATGTCGGCGGTGACACTCGGATCGACGCCCAAGGCCCGGGTAACGAGGTTTTTGTTGGCGGAGGTCCTGGCCTCTTCCGGCGTGATCAACCCGCGCTTCAGCAGCTCCTGAACCATGGAGTGATCTTCGGTGATCTGTTGCAGCTCCCCCGAGCGAAAACGGTATAAGCGGGAATCGCCGACGTGCGCCACAGTCAGCATATTTGACTGAAACACGGCGACCACGACTGTGGTGCCCATGCCGTTGTATTCGGGTTTGCTGCGCGATGCCTCGAATATGGCATGATTGGCCAGTTGTATGGCGGTGTGCAGGGCGTCGACTTCCGGTGGTGTAACCTCGTCGGCGGGTGATGGGGATGCCAGGCACAAAGTGGCGTGCAAGTGGCGCGCTATAATGTCCACGGCCATGGCGCTGGCGACCTCCCCGGCAAGGTGTCCACCCATGCCATCCGCGAGGATGACGATACCTTTGTCCGGCAACAGCATGTAGGCGTCTTCATTGCGGTCGCGCGCCACGCCTGGGTCAGAAATACCGATGATTTCGAGCTTGCTCATGCGGCCCCCATGTCGATCTGCAACTCACCGCACAGACACTCGCGCAGGGACAGGCTGAATTCCTCTCCGGTTTGAAAACGTTCGTCCGGATTCTTCTGTAACGCCCGGTCGATGATGGGCGTCAGGCAGGCGGGCAGGTCCGGGCGTCGTTGTGCGATGCCCGGGTGCTGCTCATTGGCAATCTGATACATCAGTGTGGCCATGGAATCACCCTGGA
>JAYUFH010000109.1:0-6263 GCA_043738765.1 Pseudomonadota bacterium
GCGGCGATACTTTTGATCGAAGATGGAATTTATGGCGCCCTGAAAGGGACTGCCGTATCCAAGAAAGTGGAAGAGGCCCTGAAGAAGGTTTCTATCTACGCGCTGTATCCGGACATCGAAGCCCGCGGCATGCAGGACCGGGCGCTCGATGGCATCAAGCTGATCGACTACAGCGGTTTCGTCGATTTAGTGGCCGAGCACAATACCGTACAATCCTGGCTTTGATGTTTGAAATTCTCTTAACCGATTGAGGAGTGCAACAATGCCTATCGTAGTGAATGGACAGAGTATCGAAACCGACGAGGAAGGTTACCTGGCAGATCGTACCCAGTGGAACGAAGAAGTGGCAAAGGTTCTGGCCTCCACCGACAACGCCGAGCTGACTCAGAATCACTGGGAAGTGCTTAACTTCCTGCGTGAGTACTATGAAGAGTACCAGATCGCCCCCGCGGTGCGCGTGCTGACCAAGGCCATCGGCAAGAAACTGGGCGCGGACAAGGGCAACAGCAAGTATCTGTACGAGCTGTTCCCCTACGGTCCCGCGAAGCAGGCATGCAAATACGCCGGCCTGCCCAAGCCGACCGGCTGTGTCTAAGCAACATAATCAGCACAAGAAATATAATCAGCACGGTAGGTGGGGCATGCCGCCCCACCCCCTCTGACCAATAACCGGGGTATGCGATGTCTGCAGTGACAGTGACCTACGCGCTGTTGTTTTACCTGGCGACTGCCATTCTCGTTGGCGGCGTGGCCTATAAAATTTCCATCTATGCGCGCACACCTGCGCCATTAAAGATTCCAACCACGCCGGCGCCGACGACCCGCACCGGTGTTGCCTTCCGCATGTTGCGTGAAATCACCGTTTTCGAAAGCCTGTTCAAATCCAATAAATGGATCTGGTTATTCGGCTGGATGTTCCACTTCGCGCTGCTGCTGGTGCTGATGCGGCACCTGCGCTACTTCACCCAACCCGTGTGGTTCTGGGTGGACCTGGTACAACCGTTCGGCAAGTATGCCGCCTTCGCCATGGTCGCCGGCCTCGCCGGCCTGTGGGCGCGCCGCATCCTGGTGGATCGCGTGCGCTACATCTCCAGCCTGTCCGACCATCTCATGCTCGCCCTCCTCGCCGCCATCGGCCTGACCGGTCTCGGCATGCAGTTCGTACAGCACACCGATATCGTGGCACTCAAGATCTTTTTCCTCGGGCTCATGGCTTTCGACATTCAGCCGATGCCCGCAGACCCGTTACTGCTGGTTCACCTGGGCTTGGTGGCGACCCTCATGATCATCTTCCCGGTCAGTAAACTGCTGCATGCGCCCGGGGTGTTCTTCAGTCCGACCCGCAACCAGGTCGACAATCCGCGCGAGCATCGGCATGTCGCCGGCTGGTCCGCCAAGATCGACAACACCAGCTCGCGTACGGGGTAATCATGGCCAATTTCGAGACACCTGCTATTCGAGAGTATCCGGTCATCCCGCTTGTCAAAGCCGGAACCATGGCGCACAGCAAGCCGTTTGTAGCCAAACCTGAACACAACATTCCTCTCGGCTTTCCCGGCGAGCTGGTGGAGAACTGGGAAGACGTCGCGGTCAAGAAGCTGGGCCAGCTGGTGAGTGAATCCCGCGCCCTGAAAGTATTCCTGGACTCCTGCGTCAAGTGCGGCGCCTGCACCGACAAGTGCCACTATTATCTCGGCACCAGCGATCCGAAGAACATGCCGGTGGCGCGCCAGGACCTGCTGCGCAAGGTCTACCGCCGCTACTACACCTTCGCGGGAAAATATTTCCCCAATTTCCTGACTGGTGCGGCGGAGATGACCAAGGAAGTCCTGGACGACTGGTACAGCTACTTCCATCAGTGCTCCCAGTGCCGTCGCTGCTCGGTGTTCTGCCCCTACGGCATCGACACCGCGGAAATCTCCATGGCGGCGCGCGACATCATGGATACGATCGGTGTTGGCCAGAAATATTCGAATGAAATTATCGCCAAGCTGCACAAGATCGGTAACAACCTCGGCCTGCCGGAACCGGCGCTGCGTGACACGCTTGCAGGCCTGGAAGAAGACGTCAAAGAAGAGACCGGCGTCGATGTGCTGTACCCGGTGGACGTGAAAGGCGCGGAGGTACTGCTCATCACCCCGTCGGCGGATTTCTTCGCCGAACCGCACATCGACGGCCTGATCGGCTATGGCAAGGTATTCCACCAGGCTGGCATCAGCTGGACCCTGAGTTCGTATGCCTCAGAGGCCGCAAACTTCTCCATGTTCATCGGCAACCACCAGAACCTGCAGAAGGTCGCCATGCGCGTGCGCGAAGCCGCTCTCGATCTAGGCGTCAAGCGCATCGTCGTGGGCGAATGCGGTCATGCCTGGCGTGTTGCCTACAGCTTCTGGAACACCCTTATCGGTCCGTTTGATTTCCTCGATAAAAACTATCCGGTGCCGCAGCACATCTGCGAAGTCACCTACGACCTGATACAGCGCGGTGCGCTCAAGCTGGACAAATCGGCGAACGACGACAAGATCGTCACCTTCCACGACTCGTGCAACGTCTCGCGCGCCTCGCGCATGGGGAACCTGCCGGGCGGGCAGTTCATCATCCCGCGCGCCGTAATCCAGGCCAGCGTCAATCACTTTCACGACATGGCGCCGGACACCATTCACGAAAGCACCTTCTGCTGCGGTGGCGGCGGCGGCCTGCTGACCGACGATCTCCTGGAGCTGCGTGTCAAGGGTGCCCTGCCACGCATGCAGGCGCTGCATGAGGTGGTCGAGGAACATGGCGTGAATTATCTCGCGGCGATCTGCGCAATCTGCAAGAGTCAGTTCAGCAAGGTGTTGCCCTACTACAAGCACCCGATGAACATGATCGGCAGCGTGCACGGCCTGGTCAGCAACGCCATCGTACTGGGCGGAAAAGAATAATGTTTGTGGTCTACATCCATTTTACAACTGCCGTATTGCGCGGTTAACAGGAGATCGAACGATGGCTACTCCCGTAGATAAAGTTAAGGAAGGACAGAAACTCACCTTCCGCAAGTACGAAGACGGTGTTCACCAGTGGGATACGTTCCAGGAACAGATTTTCATGGCCGACGAAACGGACAAGTGCCCGACCTACGTGCACAAGACGCCGCCGTGCCAGGCCAGCTGCCCAGCGGGTGAAGACATCCGCGGCTGGTTGAACATCGCGCGTGGTATCGAAAAGCCGGCGAAAGACGTGAAGTGGCAGGACTACGCCTTCTTCCGCGCCACCGACGCCAACCCCTTCCCATCCATGATGGGACGCGTGTGCCCGGCTCCGTGCCAGACCGGTTGCAACCGTAATTCGGTTGAAGACTATGTGGGCATCAATGCCGTGGAACAGTTTATTGGTGACTATGGTTTGGAGAACAAGCTCACCTTCAAGCCTGCGGCCACGGAAACCGGCAAGAAAGTCGCCATCATCGGTGGCGGTGTATCCGGCCTGTCGGCGGCCTACCAGCTGCGCCGCAAGGGTCATGCGGTAACGTTGTACGACAACCACGAGTACCTGGGCGGCATGGCGCGCTATGGCGTTCCCGGCTACCGTCTGCCACGCGAAGTCCTCGATGGCGAAATCAATCGCATCATCGACATGGGCGTGAAGGTCCACATGAAGACCCGCATCGGCACGGATGTACTGCTGAAAGACGTGGAGAAAAACAATGACGCCGTGCTGTTCGCCATTGGCTGTTCCTCCGGTCGCGGCCTGCCCGTTCCCGGCGCCGAGGCGACTAATTGCATTAGCGGTGTTGCCTTCCTTGAGGCGTTCAACCAGGGCCGCCTGAAGGCCGTCTCCGGACGCGTGGTGGTGGTCGGTGGCGGCGATACCTCGATCGACGTGGCCTCGGTTGCGCGCCGCCTCGGCTACATCAAAGGCATGAAGGAAAGCGAGCGTCCGGAATACATCGTCCTCGGCCAGACCGCGCACGATGTCGCGATGACGGCGAAGAAAGAAGGCGCCGATGTCATGCTTATCTCGCGCCAGCCGCTGGAAAAGATGAATGCCGCTAAACACGAACTGGACGATGCCCAACGTGAAGGTATTACCATCACAGGCGCGCTTTCGCCGGTCGCCGTGATCCTCGACGAAAACGGCCGCGCCAAGGCGCTGCGCGTTATCGAACTCGACTACTCTACCGGCAAAGCGGTTGAAAAGCCGGGAACGGAACGCGACCTGGAGGCGGACCTGATTGTTTCCGCCATCGGCCAGTTCGGTGACTTCAAAGGTATCGAAGAGTTCAACAATGGCAAAGGCCTGATCAACGCCGACAAGTTCTACCAGGTTCCGGGCAAGGAAGGTTTCTTTGTCTGCGGTGATATCATCCGTCCACACCTGCTGACCACCGTCATCGGCCAGGGCTCCATCGCCGCCGACAGTATCGACCATTACCTGAAGAAACAGGACATGGCCAAGCGCCCGAAGGTGGACGTGCATCACTTTAACCTGCTGGCCAAACTGCAGGAAACCAACCTGTCGCCGAAGGACTTTCATCCTGCTGGTCCGGAAGACGAGCGTCCCATCGACCGTGGCCTGCGCGGCACGGCGGAACAGGGCAAGGCCGTGGGCGGTTTCGCGGTGCACAACTACGAAGACCGTTCCGCTGCGGAAGTCGTACAGGCGAGCGAACTGTTCCTCGGTCACTTCGGCTTTGAGGCGCGTCGCCTGCGCACGGAGATGGTGCCCGACGCCAACGAGGTGCTCGGACATTTCCAGGAACGCATGAAGGGCCTGGACGAAAAGGAAACCGTGGCTGAGGCCAAGCGTTGCATGAGTTGCGGCCTGTGCTTCGAGTGCGACAACTGTGTCATCTACTGTCCGCAGATCGCCGTCAAGCGCACGCCGAAGGCCGAGGCCACCATGGGTCGCTATGTGTACACCGATTACGACCTGTGCATCGGCTGCCATATCTGCGCCGACGTCTGCCCCACCGCCTACATCAAGATGGGCATGGGCGATCATTAATAACAAACGTACAGACTGCTCGGGGAATATGTTGATATCCAACCCAATGCTTCATCGTACGGCTTGGCTGGTGTCTGTCGTGGCTGCCGGCGGTTTGTTCGCCGCGGCCATGACGGGTACCGCGCATGCCGAGGCTGATACGGTGGCGAAAAAAATCTCACGCGTGGCGCAACCCACCATTATTATCGAAAAAGAAGGTCAGTGCGTAGAGCCGGAAGAAGTCATACGTCGCGATCACATGAAATTCCTCCTGCACCAGCGTGACACGACCGTACACGAAGGCATACGCACCCAGAAATACAGTCTCAAGAACTGTGTTAATTGCCACGCCAATTCGAAAACCAACAGCGTACTCGGCAAGGACGGATTCTGCGTGTCCTGCCATCGCTACGCCGCGGTCAGCATAGACTGTTTCAGTTGCCACGCTTCATCCCCGGGAAAAGAAGCCGCCAACCAGGACAAGGCCACGGCTGATGGAAAATCGCCAGATCATTTGGACCCGGCGATGGCGATAGTTCCGGTTATCAAACAAGAACCAGCCTCTACGGGTAAAGCACCATGAGCCTCAGTCGACGAGAATTTCTAGGCGTAAGCGGCGCGGCCGTCGCGGCCCTTACGCTGGCCCCGGGCCTGCGTCTGATCGACCTGGCGACCGCGCGCTCCCCCGAGGAAACCGCCAGCACGCTGCAACGCTGGGGTCTGCTCATCGATACCAATCAGTGCGGTAGCGGATGCAGCGCCTGTGTAACCGCTTGCAACGATGAAAACGGCCTGACCAGTCATGGCCGGCCGGAGAGCGATGCACAATGGATACGCACCGTTACGCTGAAGGATAAAGAGACGGGCTACGCCCAGACGCTACCCATGATGTGTCAACATTGCGAAGAACCACCCTGTGTCGACGTCTGTCCCACGGGTGCCTCGTTCAAACGCGCCGATGGTATCGTGCTCGTCGATAAACACATCTGCATCGGCTGCCGCTATTGCATGATGGCCTGTCCGTACAAAGCGCGCTCCTTCGTGCACGAAGACCTGACCGACCAGAAACCGTACGCCCCGCGCGGCAAGGGTACTGTGGAAAGCTGCACCCTGTGCGTGCATCGCGTGGACAAGGGTCGGATTCCCGCCTGCGTCGAGGCTTGCGCCACCGACGGCGGCAAGGCCATGCTGTTTGGCGATATCAAGGATCCGAACAGCGAAATCAGCCAACGCCTGAAGAGCCAGCCGTCCAAGCAGATCAGGGCCGATCTCAACTTGAACACCGGCGTCCGTTATCA
>JAYUFH010000110.1:0-2364 GCA_043738765.1 Pseudomonadota bacterium
GCCACCACCTGCGCCTTCACGCGCTTAAGCTCCGCGTCGCTCACCGGTTCGCTCTTGATGCGCTCGATCTCCGCACGGATAGCCTTTTCCACATCCGCCACCGTATGGCCGTTGGCCGGGGTGGCACTGAACAACATCAGGACAGGGAATGGCGAGGACGGGCTGTACTCGGTGTCGATGCTGGCGGCAACCTGGGAACCGCGCACCAGGTCTTTGGAAAAGCGCGCGCTGTCGCCGCCATCGAGCACGCCCGTCAGCACCTGCAGGGCATACGGCTCCCACTCATCCGCGTGGCCGGTGATCTGCGGGACGTGATAACCCATGAGCAGATTGGGCACCTCCGCCGGCAGTGCCACCGTCACACGACGCAAGGCCTTCTGCGGAGGTTCCGCCGGAATGGACACCGGATCGAGCTTGGCGCGCGGGATGGAGGCGAAATACTTGCGCGCCAGGGTGAACACCTCGCCAGGTCGCACGTCCCCCACCACCACCAGGGTCGCGTTATTCGGTACGTACCAGCGGTGATACCAGGCGCGCAGATCCTCGATACGCAGCTTCCGCAGGTCCTGCATGGAACCAATGATGGGGTCCTTGTAGGGATGCACCTGGAAGGCAGTGGCCATGAATTTCTCGTACAGCTGCGCCTCCGGTTCGTCGTCGGTGCGCAGGCGGCGTTCCTCCATCACCACCTGGACTTCCTTGCGGAATTCATCCTCCTGCAGCAGCAGGTTGTGCATGCGATCGGCTTCCAGTTCAAAGCTCACCCACAGACGCGATTTCTCCAGCTGTTGAAAGTAGGCGGTGTAGTCACGCCCGGTGAAGGCATTCTCGCGTCCGCCGTTTTCCGCGATGATGCGCGAGAAGTCACCCGCCTTGTGCTCCGTCGTGCCCTTGAACATCATGTGCTCCAGGACGTGGGAGATACCGGACAAGCCCTTGGGCTCGCTGGTGGCGCCGACCTTGTACCAGATCTGGGAGACCACCACCGGGGAACGGTGATCCTCCTTGACCACGATCTTGAGTCCGTTGTCCAGGGTGGTTTCATAGACCTGACTACACCCCACCAACCCCACACCGAGCAACAGCACACCGATCCGCATCACGAACATTCGTCTTCCTTTCTTTGAAGAATGGGGGAAACGGGTGGTAGGATAACCCATCGTATAACCGCTTGTAATACCCATGTCTGTATTCGGCAACAACCCTAAATCAGAGCAAAAAAAGCCGGGCGGGGTCCTGGCACGCCTGGCCGACCGTCTCGCGGCCACCCGTCGTCGCCTGGGACAGGGCCTGGCCGGACTGGTCGGCGGCCACCGCCCCGTGGACGTAGCACTCCTCGACGAGGTAGAGGCCTTGCTCCTCAGCGCGGACGTGGGCGTGGACGCCACTCACCGCCTGCTGGCGCAGACTCAGGAACAACTGCGACGCAGCAGCCCCGGCGGCGACAGCTCGGCGTTTTACGCCGCCTTGAAACACGCCATGCGGGCATTGATGGCGCCCTGCGCGCAACCGCTGAACATCGTGCGCGGCGAGCGGCCGTTTGTGCTCATGGTGGTGGGCGTCAACGGGGCCGGCAAAACCACCACCATCGGCAAACTCGCGCATAAGCTCAAGGCCCGGGGACTCAGCGTCATGCTCGCCGCCGGCGATACCTTTCGGGCCGCGGCGGTGGAACAACTGCAGACCTGGGGCCAACGCAACGACGTGCCCGTCATCGCCCAGGCGGGCGGCGCCGATGCCGCCGCCGTGGCGCACGACGCCATGCAGGCCGCCGCCGCCCGCAAGGTCGATGTACTGATCATCGATACCGCCGGACGCCTGCACACCCAGAGTGGACTCATGGATGAACTCAAAAAGATCCATCGTGTCATCCAACGCTTCGACCCTGCGGCACCGCAGGAAGTTCTGCTGGTGCTGGATGCCGGCACCGGCCAGAACGCCCTCGCTCAACTGCGGCACTTCCACGCCGCCGTGCAGGTCAGCGGCCTGTGCCTGACCAAGCTCGACGGCACCGCCAAGGGTGGCATCCTCTTCGCCATGGCGCAGCAGGCGGCGCTGCCTATTCGTTTCATTGGCGTGGGGGAAGGTATCGAAGACCTGCGCGAGTTCGATGCGGAGGAATTTGTCGAGGCGCTGTTGCCTGAGGAAATCTGACCATTATCGGGTCGCTCCCTGTGAGTTGTTCTTTCATACCTCGATTGTAATAGTTGTCGGCGCGCTACCGCGTGGCTCTCAAGACCGCGCGGGTCCCGCCCCGGCCGCTCCCGCGCACCCCTGCGCTCCGCAGCAGTGCGGGAACTCGCTCTCACTTTGGCGAAAGCGGCGGCAAGCCGCCGCACCCCCTATCGGGCAAGTTTTTCTTCG
>JAYUFH010000111.1:0-2364 GCA_043738765.1 Pseudomonadota bacterium
GCCTGTAACCACGCCGCAGTGCCGACCTGTTCGCGGTCCGGCAGCGTGTGGCCCGACTGGTTCAGCAACTGCATGGCAGCCGCCAGCCGCAGCGGCGGCCTTCTTGGATCAGTGGGTTGGGTCGTGGCGCGCAAGTGACGGATGGGTTGACGTGAAGCAGCGGCCAGAGTCTGAGGCTGGACTTAACACAGCGAAAGTCTAGCAGTGGGCTTCGAATGCGCATGTCGGGAATAGGGGGTCGAACCGTACCCCTTCTCGCGCACAGCGCAGGACCGGTTCATGACGTTACGACCAGGGATCGACCAATTTGGCGTTGATACGCGATCTATCGGGCTACCTACTGCTCCCCATTCGGCGACACCAATTCCATCGCATGTCTATCCCCCAGTTGCGGGCTGTAAGACTTGCCAGGGTCCACACCTTCGGGTGTTGCAAGTTAAAGCAACTGGTCGCTACGATGCGTCTACAGGTGAAGAAGACGATAAAAAAGTAAGAAGTGAATCAGGGAGTTTTCGATGATAGAGAAGATCGTTCGTGCGGCTACTTGCGGCTGGCGCTACGTCGGCAACTTCTCGGCACGCCACGCCTTGCGAATTGCAATTTCATTTGCAATGGTGCTTGCAGCCTCTTCAGATCCGGCACAGGCGGGTTGCATCTCAGGCCGATGTTCTGCACCGAGCTTATCCATCACCGGCCCCGCAAACAACGCGTCTTTTCGAGTCGCCGAAAACATCACACTCATTGGGCGCGCGTACGGGGATGTCGTCATCGACGCGATCGGCGATGGGCACATATTTCCGATCAGTCGAGTCGAAATCTACAAGAACGGCAGCGTTGTGGGCACCGCAACTTTAGGCGCCTCAGGCGTTGACGCGAACGACGTGCCCTTCCGAGACTACAGCTACACCTTTGCAGGTGGGTTCGTAGCAGCAGGGAGCTACACCATCGGCGCAAAGCCCTATGACAGCGGCTCGAACCTTGGCGCAGGCGCCGGCAGCACTGTCACCATCGGGGTCACGATTGCGGCTAATTCGTCGCCCACCGTGTCGATTACCAGCCCGGCGAACGGCTCCGTACTTACCGTCGGCAATCCAATCCGCCTTTCTGCCACCGCGGCCGATTCCGATGGGACAGTCGTCAGTGTTCAATATTTCGATTCCACCAATGCGATCAGCGGAACGCTGACCACGTTTCCCTACAGCTACACGTGGACGGCCGCGGCGCTTGTCTCGGGCGGCATCAGAGCGGTAGCAACGGACAACAATGGCGCAAAGACGACGTCACAGGCAATAGTCATCACGATCAATGACAAACCCACCTCGCAGCTCAACGTCAGCAACGTCATTACCCAGAACCCCGGCAGCATCACGCTGACCACGACGGCATCCGACAGCGTCGGCGGGGTCGATCATGTTCAATACCTTAGAAACAACGTCGTTCAGCCTGCGATCCTTTCCAACCCGCCGTTCGCACAAACATGGACATCCGTGCCGCCTGGTACGTACACCATCGTTGCCCGCGTGTTCGACACTTACGGCGTGTGGACCGACTCGGCGCCCTACACCTGGGTCGTCAACGCGGCCCCCAGCGTGAGCATCAGCGCACCGTCCACCGGCACGATTTCAAATGCGCCCGGCTCATTCAACTTCACCGCCGCCGCGTTTGACACCGATGGAGTCGTGTCCAACGTCCAGTGGTTCGCTAACGGCACCGCCATCTCCGGCGCCTTGCCCAGCGCGCCTTACGCGTTCCCCTGGGGCGGCGTTGCGTCGGGAAGCTACACCATCACGGCACGTGCGACCGACAACGCGGGCGGCGTCGCAACGTCGGCGCCCATCACCGTTGTTTCTAACGATGCACCGTTGGTCACGCTGACTGCCAGCAACGTCGTCGGCGTGGCCCCAGGCAACGTGAAATTGCAGTCCGGCGCCAGTGACGCGCAAGGTGGTGTCACCAGCCTCCAATATTTTGCGAACGGCAATCCCATCTCCGGCGTATTGACAGTTGCTCCGTACGATTTCACCTGGACCAGCGTGGCGGCAGGCAGCTACAACATCACCGCGCGAGCAACGGATGGTTTCGGCCTGACTGGCAGCTCTTCGCCCTATGGCTTCAACGTCAACGCGCCGCCCAGCATCAACATCACTTCGCCGAGCGTCGGCTCTGTCTTGCTTGCCCCCAGCTCCGTCGCGTTCACAGTCAACGCGGCTGATGCCGACGGGCTCATTGCCTCCGTTCAGTACTATCTCAACGGCTCGGCCCTGGGCGCTCCTGTCACGGTCGCGCCTTTCTCGTACGCGTGGGCCTCACCGCCACCCGGTGTCTACGCCCTCACCGCGCGCGCTACCGACAGCGGCGGAGCCA
>JAYUFH010000112.1:0-2360 GCA_043738765.1 Pseudomonadota bacterium
GCGCGCAGTGCGCTTTCCGTCGGTCTGCTGTTCTTCGGCGTGGCCGTCACGACACCGCCAGGGTGGGGAAGGGCGTTGCCGAGTGCTGCGCTCGCGCTGATGGCAAGCCTGTATCTCATCTCGCGCAGCGTGTACATCCCGGTACCGCATCTCGAATTATGGAGAGTGTTGCCAGGTGCTGCCGAGTTGCCGCAGGCCATCAAGCTCGGATTAACGTTGCCGGCCTGCACGCTGCCGCTGTTCGTTATCCTGGTGGCGCTGTCGGTCACGCTCAATTCAGCCACGGCGGCCGTCGCGGCAGGATTGCTGTTCGCTGCGTTTTTTACCTTGCCCACGGCGGTCACCGCCTATACAGGATTGTCTGAATCCGGCCGGCGTTTTCTCCATGTCACCGCACTGACGACTGCCTATCTCACGGCGTTACTGCTCTATGGCGCAGCGGCCTATTTACTGCTCTAAGGACTTGTTATGGACATCGAATCGCTGCGTATCGCCTTGAACGAACCGAGCTGGCTCGGCCTGGGGCTCGGCTTTGTCGCCGGTTTCATCTTCAGCTTCAATCCCGTGGCGATCGCCGCCATTCCCGTGGCGCTTGCCTATGTCACCAAGGCCCGCGAGCCCCGGCGTGCCGTGCGGCTGGGAGCGGCCTTCATTGCCGGCCTGATCGTCACGCATATCGTCTTGGGCGCGGCGGCCGCCCTCGGCGGGGGATGGGTGAAGGGGGTGATGGGGCGCGGTTGGGGCCTGGTGCTTGGGCCGGTGCTGATTGTGCTGGGTCTCCTCTGGCCCGGTTGGTTGAAGCTGCGCCTGCCGTGGTTCTCCTTTCGTGGACGGATCGTCTCGGGCATGGGGGGCGCCTTCCTGTTGGCGATTCCTTTTTCCGTGGCGGTCTGTCCATTCTGCACCCCGGCGCTCCTGGTGATGCTTACCGCCACGGCGGCCATCGGCTCAGTGCCCTTCGGTATTGCGCTGCTGTTCGCCTTTGCGGTAGGACGTGCCGTGCCGATTCTCCTGGGCGCCTGGGGCGTGGGCTGGCTCGAATCGCTGCAGGTGTTCGCACGTTGGCAGAAGACCTTCGAGGTGATCGGCGGGTTGACGCTGTTGGCGAGTGGCGCGTACCTTCTTAACAAATATTTCCTTATCCTGTAGAGGTGACGATGGGGCAGTACCGGATCGGCGATGTGGTGGTGCAACTGGGCTTGAGCGCCGATACGCTGCGCTACTACGAAAAAATCGGCCTGTTAGCCAAGGTGGGCCGCAGTGCTTCGCGACTGCGGCTCTACGACGACAAGCACCTCTCGCAGCTGCGGTTCATCCAACGCGCACAGGCCATGGACTTCAGCCTGGCGGAGATCGCGCAACTCCTGGAGATGCGCGCATCGCCACGGCGCGCGCGCCCCAAAGTGCGCGAATTGACCCGCAACAAACTGGACCAGGTCAGTACGCGCCTGGCTGATCTCAAGACGCTGCGCAATGAACTGCAACTCCTGCTTAACCTCTGTAGAGGAGACTCCGAGGGTTGTCCGATCGTCGCCGGCATCGAGCACAAGCCACAGGCAACCCTCCAGCGAAAAGCCCCGCGACGTCCACAACGTTAGTCTGAATACGAATTCAATTCTGTAAAGTTTTTCGAAAAAAAAACGCCAGGACTTGATGATCGCGCGTAAGTCGCGAGCAGTTTCTCTGATCCTCCGAAAAATCCAGCCGCTGGTCTGATTGTTGTATTTCCCTTCATCGAAACTATTTTATTCTTGCCGCGTACCTTGCAGTACGAAAGAAAGCGCCATATTGATGACGATGCGAATCGTGACTGTCTTTAGATCTGGTGCAGCGACGGATTATGTAAACGGTGTTGCCGGCTAGGTGTCGCCGGTTATAAGCGCAGTTCAACTGCTATAAACGTACAGGGATTTAGTGATGCAGAATGTATTTAAATCACGACTTTTGTTAGGGCTGATATCAATATTACTAATTACTGCTGGCTGCACGGGCAGTTCGTCTCCACCGGTAGTGACTCCAACACCGACCCCGGTAGTGACTCCAGCACCGACACCTTCCCCGGTAGTCACACCAACCCCGACGCCAACGCCGGTAGTCACCCCAACACCGACCCCGGTAGTGACTCCGACACCGACACCGACCCCGGTAGTCACACCAACCCCGACGCCCGCAAAAAATACGCGTAGCTATTCACTCTATATCACTGCCGGTACCTTAACGGTCAACGGCAAGGGCGGCGCCAGTCTGCCCGCTTGGGGTTACACGGATGTCATGGGTGGAGCCCTTAAGTTCCCGGGGCCGGCGTTGATCGCCAATCCTGGCGATGTTGTCAGCGTGACGGTGACCAACACCCTTACGAC
>JAYUFH010000113.1:0-6221 GCA_043738765.1 Pseudomonadota bacterium
CGGTGATCTGCTCGACCACCTTTTCCATGCGCATGACGCGCGAGCCCTTGACCAGTACGGTCATGCCCGGGTGTATGCAGGACAGCAGGTCCTCGACCAGGGCCTGCTGGCTGGGGTAGTGTTGCGCGCCGTCGCCGAATCCCTCCACCGCGCTTTTGCTCAGCTCACCCACCGCGAACAGGCGGTGCACGCCCAGGCGGCGCGCGAGCTCGCCCACACGCCGGTGTATGTCCGCCGCCGCATCACCCAACTCGGCCATGTCACCCAGCACCAGTACGCGTTCGCCCTCAGCCTCTTTCAATACTTCCACGCCGGCCACCAGGGAAGATGGGTTGGCGTTGTAGGTGTCGTCCAATATGCGCGCGCCCTTGGCGCCCGGCTTGATCTCCAACCGGCCGGACATGGCCTTGAGCTTTTCCAGGCCCTTCTTGATGTCGTCCAGTTTGACACCGGCGGCGATGGAGGCACCGGCGGCGGCCAGCGCGTTCATCACATTGTGTTTGCCAAGCAGACTCAATCGCATTGTTATCTCCCCTAGTGGAGTTTTAAGTCGTATCACGCTGCCGGTAATGGCGAGCGTGCATTCGGCGCTGACGTCGGCAGGCTGGTCCATGCCGAAAGTCAGGCAGCGGCGTGGCGCAGCGAGCTGCTGCCACAGACCGGCGTGCGGATCATCGACATTGATCACCGCGGTGCCGTCCATGGCCAGGCCGGAAAAAATCTCGCCCTTGGCACGCGCCACGGCGGCGACACTGCCGAGCCCCGCCAGGTGCGCCTCGCCCGCATTGGTGATCAAGGCCACGGTCGGACGCGCCAGCTGCGTCAGATATTCAATCTCGCCCGGGTGGTTCATGCCCATCTCGATCACCGCGTAACGATCACCGCGTTTCAGCCGCAACAGCGTCAAGGGCACACCGATGTCGTTATTGAGATTGCCCTGGGTGGCCAGGCCCACGCCGCTTTCCGCCAAAATGGAGGCGAGCATGTTCTTGACGGTGGTCTTGCCGTTGCTGCCGGTCACCGCCACCAGGGGAATGGAAAACTGCGCGCGCCAGTGGGCGGCGAGCCGGCCGAGACCGAATCGCGTATCCCCCACTGTGATCGTCGGCAAGGTCGTCGACAGCTCGCGACTGACCATGGCGCCGGCGGCGCCCTTGGCCTGCGCCTCGGACAAAAACGCATGGCCATCGAAGTTGGGTCCGACGAGGGCGACAAAAAGATCGCCGCCTTTCAGCGCACGCGTATCGCTGGTCACGGCGAAAAATTCCGTATCGCCTCCGGTGAGGGATGCATTGAGGGCGCGTGCCGCGGCGGATAGGTTCATCATGCCGCCTCCCCCAGTAGTTCCTGCACCAGCGCGCGATCGCTGTAGGCATGGCGCTCATCACCCACCTGCTGGTAGTCCTCATGACCCTTGCCGGCGATCAGCACGACGTCGCCGCCGCTGGCCTCGCGCAAGGCGAGGCGAATGGCCTGCCTGCGCTCGCGCACCACGGTCGGCGTGGTCTGCATGCCCGCCAGGATATCGTCGATGATGCTTTGCGCCGGCTCGTGTCGTGGGTTGTCGTCCGTCAGCAGCACCACGTCGGCGAGACGTTCGGCGATACCGCCCATGAGCGGGCGCTTGCCACGATCACGGTCGCCGCCACACCCGAACACACACCACAGCCGGCCACGGGTATGTTCGCGCAGCGCCGCCAGGGCCTGCTGCAGCGCGTCCGGTGTGTGGGCGTAATCCACCACCACCAGCGGGCGGGAAGCGCCGCCGCCAAAGCGCTCCATGCGGCCGGCCACCGGACGCGCCAGAGACAAGCGCGCCGCCGCATGTTTGAGATCCATACCACTCTCCAACAGCACCGCGAGTACCGCCAGTAAATTGGCGGCGTTGAAACGCCCGAGCAAGGGGCTGTGCAAAGTAATCTCGCCGCGGGGCGTTGCCACCTTCAGGGTCAGGCCATCGGTTGCCGGTATCACTTGTGTGGCGCGCACATCGCCCTGCTCGAAACCGAAACTCACCACCTTCATACGTTGCGCCACTTTCTCGATCAGGGCGCGCCCGAGTTCGTCATCGCGATTAATGACCGCCGCGCGTAACCCGGCCACATCGAACAAACGTGTTTTCGCCGCGGCGTAATCCTGCATGGTGCCGTGATAATCGAGATGGTCGCGGGTCAGGTTGGTAAACACGGCCACGTCGAACGCCACCCCCTGCACCCGCCCTTGGTCAAGGGCATGGGACGATACCTCCATGCAGACACTGGCCGCGCCGTCACGCACGAAGCGGTTGAATAAACCATGCACGCTGATGGCATCCGGTGTCGTGTGGGTGGCGGGGGCCAGGGCGTCCGGGAAACCGACGCCGAGGGTACCGATGAGGCCGCAACGGGCTTCGGCGGTATCCAGCACCTGCGCCAGAAGATGTGTGCAGGTGGTTTTTCCGTTGGTGCCGGTGACACCCACGACAAACACCTTGCGCGACGGTGAGCCAAAGAAGCGGTCGGCGATTTCGCCGATGCGGGCGGACAGTCCTCGCACTGGGATGGCCGGCACGGACACGGCCAGCGGCAACTCGCCGTGTTCATGCACGATGGCGACGGCGCCGCGCGCCAAGGCCCCGGCGACAAACGCGCGTCCATCGGCGCGCATGCCGGGTGCGGCCAGAAACAACCAACCCGGCTCGATGCGGCGGCTGTCGGCGCTGATGCCGGTAATGTCCACATCCTCCGTCGGCGCTATGGCGGCGATGCCGCTGAGGAGATGGCTCAGGCGTTGTGCTGCAACCGTGCTCATAGCGCCTTCCCCCCTGGCTCCATCTGCACCATGCGCTGCGTTGGCCGCGGCAGATCGTCCGGCGTGATATTCAGCAGACGCAGAGCGCCGGACATGACCTTGCCAAACACCGGCGCGGCGATCTGGCCACCGTAATACGCATTGCCCTCCGGATCGTCCACCATGATGACCATGACCAGGCGCGGATCGCTGGCCGGGGCGAAACCGGCGAACAAGGCAAGATAATTGTCAGGTGAATAGGTGCCACCGGAGAGTTTATGCACGGTGCCGGTCTTGCCCGCCACGCGGTAGTGGTACACCTGTGCCGCTTCCCCGGTGCCGTCGGCGCTCACCGCCATCTCCAACATCGCCGTCACCTGGCGCGCGGTCTTGTCGGACATGACACGCACGCCCTCCACCGGCTGATCCCGGCGCAACAGGGTAAGCGGCACCTCCACCCCGTCATTGGCCAAACCGCTGTAGGCATGGGCGAGCTGCAACGCCGTTACCGAGATGCCGTACCCATAAGACACCGTGGCCTGCTCGATCGGCCTCCAGGTCGAGGACGGATTCACCACACCGGCGGATTCACCCGGTAGGCCGACTTTCGTCAGGCTGCCGAAACCGACGTTGGTGAGCATCTGCCAGAGGGAGGTTTTACTTAAGCCGAAGGCGATCTTGGTGGCGCCGACGTTGCTCGACTTCTCGATCACGCCGGACACCGTGAGCAGACCGTAGTTATGCGTATCGCGTATGGTGTTTCTGCCCACCTGTATGTTGCCGGGGGTGGTGTCGATGAGCGTGGTGGGTAAAAACTTTCCGCTCTCCAGGGCGGTGGCGATGGTAAACGCCTTGAGCGTGGAGCCGGGCTCGAACACATCGGTCACGGCGCGGTTGCGAAACACCTGGCTGCGCAGGTTGCCGCGATTGTTGGGGTTGAAACCAGGCTCATTCACCATGGCGAGGATCTCGCCGCTGCGCACGTCCAGCACCACCGCGGTGGCCGCGCGCGCCTTGTGCTCCGCCACCGCCGCTTTCAATTCGCGATAGGCCAGATACTGAATGCGACGGTCGATGCTGATGGTGAGGTCGCGTCCCGCGATGGGCAGCGACAGGCTTTCCACCGTCTCCACCACATTACCCAGTCGGTCCTTGAGCACGCGCTTCTTACCCGGCGTTGCGCGCAACCAGCTGTTGTAGGCCAGCTCCAGCCCTTCCTGCCCCTGATCGTCCACGTTGGTGAAGCCCACGACATGCCCGGTCACGGCACCCGCCGGATAATAACGCCGGTACTCACGCAGCACCGCCACGCCAGGCACGTCCAAGGCCAGCACCTGTTGCGCCATCTCCGGGGTGACGTGCCGCCGGAGGTACATGAATTCGCGTCCGGCGTAGCGATGCAGCTGTTGACTGATCTCGCGCACCGGCATCTCCAGGGACTTGGCAAGGGCCGGCCAACGATCGCGCGCCTCGCTCAGCTCTTCCGGATTTGCCCACAGCGTATCCACCGGCGTACTGATGGCCAAAGGCTCGCCGTTGCGATCGAGGATCATGCCGCGGTGCGAATTATCCTCGACCACGCGCAGATGCCGCGCATTGCCCTGCTCCTGCAGATAACTGGCATCCACCACCTGCAAGAAAACAGCGCGCGCACCCAGCAACAGGAATGCACCCAACATCGCGCCCAATACCAGTTTGTGGCGCAGGGTACGATGCGTCGGTCTGACCGCGTGGTTCATCGGCTTGCCTTGGTTTTGGTAAACGGTGACTCGCTGGCAGCGACACTCACCCGACCCTGGCCGTCGGCATACACCACCACTACCTGTTGCGACTGCGGGATGGACATCCCGAGGCGCTCGCGTGCCAGTCCTTCGACCCGCCGATGTTCGGACCAGGCGCCTTCCTCCAACAGCAGCTGACCGGTTTCGGTATTGAGCGCATCGCGCTGGCTCTGTACGCCTTGCAGTTCGACAAAGGCCATGCGGTTGCGATGCCGCATGTCGATCACCAGCATGGCACTGGCGACAATAACGACGACCAGCAATACAAATGATCTAGGCATGTAGCACCTCCGCTACGCGCATCACGGCACTGCGTGCGCGCGGATTGCGTGCCAGTTCGTCCGGTGTGGCGCGCACGGCCTTGCCCACCAGCTTCATGCGCGGCTGCAACTCGGCGTGTCTTATCGGAAGATCCGGCGGGTAGGCGTCGCCTTTCGCCTGATCGCGCATGAACTGTTTGACGAGTCGATCTTCGAGGGAATGAAAGCTGATCACCACCAGGCGGCCGCCGGGGGCGAGTACACGCAGCGTCTGCGGCAACACTGTCTTGATCTCGTCCAGCTCGCGGTTGATGTGGATGCGCAAGGCCTGAAACGTGCGGGTGGCTCGGTGTTGTCCGGGTTCACGCGTCGGCACGGCCTGGGACACGATATCCGCCAGTCGTTGTGTGGTGAGTATCGGCGACCGCACACGTTCCATGCAGATGACGCGCGCGACGCGCTTGGCAAAACGCTCTTCGCCATATTCCTTCACGACGCGGGCGATGTCTTTTTCCTCGGCGTGTGCCAGCCACTCGGCCACCGACTCGCCGGAATCCGGATCCATGCGCATGTCCAGTGGACCCTCAAGACGGAAACTGAATCCACGCTGCGCATCATCGAGCTGCGGTGAGGACACGCCAAGATCGAGAAGGATACCCGCCACCCTTCCGCTCCAACCTCGATCGTCTATGGTTTGTGCCAGCATCGAAAACGGGCCTCGCACTATGGTGAACCGCGCATCATCGGCAAACTTTTTCCTCGCCACCTCCACGGCCTGAGGATCCCTGTCCATCGCCAGCAGATGACCGTCCGTTTCCAACTGCTCCAATATCGCGGCGGCGTGGCCACCGCGACCGAAGGTGGCATCCACATAAATACCCCCTGGCCGCAGGTTGAGGGCACTCAACACCTCGTCCCGCAGTACCGGCCGGTGCTCGAACTCCTCCACCCCGGCCTACAGCGACAATGAGCCGAGTTCCGGCGGCAGTTCGCTGCCGTCGTCGACTGCACCCAGCCATTCGGCACGCTGGGTGTTCCAGGTCGCCTCGTCCCAGATTTCAAATTTGTTGCCCTGTCCGATCATCACCACGCCCTTGTCCAGTCCGGCAAATTCGCGCAACGGGGGTGGTACTAAGATGCGTCCATTGCCATCCAGTTCGCATTCGGTGGCGTGACCGATGAGCAGCCGCTGCAGGCGCCGCGCCTGGGGGTTGAAACTCGGCAGCTTGACCAACTTGCGTTCGATCTCTTCCCAATTGGGCAGAGGATAAAGCAATAGACAATGGTCGCGGTCCACGGTCACCACCATCTGGCCATTGCAATGCTGTGCCAAGGTCTCGCGATAGCGCGTGGGTATCGCCATGCGACCTTTGCTGTCCAGATTCAGTGTGTTGACGCCACGAAACATTTT
>JAYUFH010000114.1:0-6203 GCA_043738765.1 Pseudomonadota bacterium
CCAACAAATTGCGCATGCCCTTCGATCACGGTGACGTTGCGCGCGCCATCAAGCCAGGCGCGAACCCCGGCGCGCGACTGCTGGACGATCGCATCCTTACGCGTCTTGACCCGCATCATATCGATGCGCACCGGCGCATCGATCAGCACGCCGTAGTCGCCCGCGTGGCGCGCGACATATGCCGCCCGCGCGCTGGCGATGAGCGTTTTCGTCGGGATGCAACCGTTGTTGACGCAGGTGCCACCGAAGTAGTGGCGCTCAATGATCGCAGTCTTCAGGCCTTCCTTGCCGCAGCGCACAGCGAGCGCAGGTCCGGACTGGCCGGCACCGATAACGATCGCATCAAAACCTTCGGGCATGGGGTGACCTTTGGTGCACAGTTCGAGTTACTAGAGGCAGGAAGCCTGGTGGCTACATGGCAATCGTGCTACAAAACAGTGACGGCAGGGCAGGTTTTGACCGCGAACGGTCCGATTGTTTGGTCCGAACAGCCCATTTGGAGATACTAGGCAATTCGGTTCAGATTTTTTCCGACAGTCGCAGATTGACCCGAACCTGTCGGCGGGGAACGGCGGCTTTGGAGCAACCTACTTCGCACCCGCAATCTCTTCATCAACGGCTGCTGGGAAGCCACTCGGGAACGGAACGCCGGAGGCAGCATGGTTTCCGCCCGCCGTGAACAGCTCCATTACCGAATTCCACCGATCACGCCAAGCAGAGGCGTAGTTTCGAAACTTGTCGGCCTCGGTGGTGAAAGTCGGCGTTGTGGCCCGGGGTGCGTAGGCTTTGAGCAGCGTGACAATCGCAATGTTGTTCTCGGCGAGCTGATCGAGGCGCTGCTTCATGTCGGCGCGCTTGGGGACGCCATCGCGGCGAACCTTGGCGAGGTAGGACTCTAGGATGCCGGAGTCCCTTTCGGTGAAGGGGTCTACTCCGGAGACGTGGGTAACACGTCTAACCAGACCAAACTATCGCCGAACTGCAATGTGCGAAGACCCGCAACACTCCGTCGCCACAGTTGTTAACTGCAGGGCGCTCCGCGTACGGTCGGCATCGTGCTCCGGAACGGAAGACTGCGGTTATGCGTGATTCGCTGCGGCTAGGTCCTTGGGCTGCAGTGGAATGTCACGCTTCTGCTGCCGTTGGAGTTGACTACAACATTGGAACTCATCTCCGGCCTGCCGCTGTTCCGGCATTGGATCTGTGCATTTCTCGAAACGTCCAGCAATTCCTGGTCGCTCCGATAATCGTATCGAAGCTCGGAATCGGGATGTTTGATCGCTGCGGTCTGCATACTTGAGACGCATTCGAAAATGACGATCTTCTGGTGCTCCGAGTCTTCGGAAAAGTGTTGCGCCTGTGGCAAGGTGCGATACGGCTCGCAGAACGAAATCGCGCGCTGGTTGGCCTGAATCAATTCATCGTCGTTGCGATATTGATAGGTGACGGTCGGATTGTTCGCAGCCACCTGCCGCGGTGACGAAGACAGGGTTGATGCGCAGGAGGCAGTCATTACCGCCGCGGCCATCGCGGTCGCCCCGATGATTGCATTCCTGAATTGGGGAAAGTGGGCGCTCATTTGATTTGTACTCCTGCGGTTGTCGCAACCGGTTGCGGAAGTTCAGCTGCACACGCTAGAGGTCAAGCCTACTCCGCCGCAGGCGGGCAGTCCGTTCGGTATCGCACGCAGCTGCAGAATGAACAGCCGGCGCCGCTAAAGTTCATTGCGGCGCCGACAGACTGACGCGACGGCGTTCCGCAGATCGCTCCCGAGCCAATCTACGCTCGTGACCCGTTGCTGTCTTTCGTGAACGGCCGGTTCACGGCATACCGTTGCGCTAGTTCCAAGCTCTGGCTATTGCAGCGGGCGGAAATCCCCCCGCGGGCCGGGTGTTGTGTGCAGGAGCTGTGAGGGCTGCAACGTCTTGATCTGATGCCACTCGCCTCTTCGCACGATGCACGCATCGCCTGGCCCCAGATCGATTGCGGCGCCTGGATCGGATTCGCCGATCACCCGCAACTTGCCCGAAATGACATACAGGATTTCATCGCCATCGGGGTGCATCTCGCCATTGTGCGGCGATTCACCGGTCACTGAGACGAAGCCTACGGTCATGCCGTCGATGCGCTCTGGCGGACCATGCTTGTGAGCACGCGGGGAAACGGATAGGTCACGATGGATATCGAGCGCGAACCGACCAACATCCACGGGAACGATCTTATCCATACCTATTACTCCAGAAAACCCAGGATGGCAGTTTAGGGCGGCGCAACTCCGGTGTCTTGGGGGCGCTCGGCGCTCTCTGCCCTAGGCGACCAGTGGTGATCGGCCGCCTTCTTGAAATCTCAATTTCGGCCCCGCAACTGCCGAAGCAGCCGGCGGCCGTGCTTGTCCGGGCGGCCGTCTGATTTGGGCGTGATGGCACCTGCCGTCTTCATACGAACAGAGAATTCCTCGCGACGTGCTTTGCTCGGCGTTGTTTCCTCATAACACTGCGAGGTTTCGCTCGCCGGACCCCGACGCAGCGGTACCGCGGCCACAACGCATTCGAATACAACGGTGCTGCGAGTGAAGGTCACCGTGTCGTTGAGTTTGACGGTGTGCGAGGGCTTCACGCGCTCGCCATTAAGGTGGACTTTACCGCCACTCACCGCATCGGCCGCAGCGGCACGGGTCCTGAACAAGCGGGCTCCGAACAGCCAGCGGTCGATCCGCATGGCGCCTGCGGCCGACTTTTCAGGTTGATCCACGATCAGCCGTACAGTGCCACTCTCGTGGGTGCTAGGCAAGGCCCGTACTTGACCCATACCAGGCATTCGCGAACGTCCGGAATCGGGCGATTCTGTCAGTCAATTTGTTGAATGTCGATCGCTTCCGATCCGTGCCGGCAGGTAAGTTGACAGCAAGAATCGGGTAGCCTACCCATCGACCGAACTGCTAAACAGGAACCTCTTACAGACTCAGGTAGAGGTCTTGGCATGTCGGCACCGCAAAAAGCGCTCGTAATGGGCACCCGCGAATGGATCCTATTGCTCTTGCTGTCGGCCTTGTGGGGTGGCTCATTTTTCTTCTTCAAGGTCCTCGTTGCTGAGCTGCCGCCATTTACGGTGGTGTTGGGGCGCGTAGGGCTCGCCGCGCTGCTCCTGAATCTATTCCTTCTGCTGCGTCGCGACCCGATGCCAACGTCTCCTCGCCTGTGGTGTTCCTTTGTCGTCATGGGCATCCTCAACAATGTGGTGCCGTTCACCTTGATCGTGTGGGGTGAAATTCGCATTTCGAGTGGACTCGCCTCCATTTTGAACGCGACAACACCGATATTTACGGTGCTCGCGGCCCACGTATTGACGCAGAACGAGAAAATCAACTGGAACAAGGGGATTGGGGTCTTCTTCGGGCTCCTCGGGGTAGCCGTCTTGATTGGACCCTCTGCCGTCGCCGGCATCGGTAGCGCGGATGTCGTGGGCGAGATCGCCTGCCTTTGCGCAGCGCTTTCGTATGGTTTTGCCGGCATCTATGGTCGTCGCTTCAATGGTGTCCCTCCGTTGAAAGTCGCGACAGGCCAAATTACGGGGAGTACGTTAGTGCTCCTGCCGATTGCGGCCGTTGTGGATCGTCCTTGGGCACTCCCGATGCCGAGCGCACATGCGTGGGAGGCGTGGGTGGGACTCGCGGTGTTCAGCACCGCCATCGCCTACATGATCTATTTTCGGATTCTCGCCGCCGCCGGCGCCACCAATCTCTTGCTGGTAACTTTCTTGCTTCCAATCAGCGCGTTGTTGTTAGGGGTATTGTTCCTAGGCGAAACCATTACTTTGCAGGCGATTGGCGGGATGGCGTTGGTAGGGATGGGGCTCGCCGCCATCGATGGGCGGCTGTGGGCAGCCGTCCATAGGCGATAACGTCACCGGTCTCAATAGTCCCGTCTCGGTCGGCGCCTCATGACCCGAAGCGGTCGGTCGCGGGCGACCGCTTTCGGGACGGCAATCAGGCCGTACCCTCCGTGACCCAGGGGCAAAATGTCGAGGGTGCGCCGGCCCGCTCGCGATAACGCAGACATCAGCAGATCGAGGGTCGGTCCGGGCGAAGTTTCTGTACCACCCTGACGCCGACTGCTATGGTGCAAAACTGACAACGCGAGAGGGACATCAATGACTAGTAGCTCTGCATCGCGCATCGCAGTGGCGCTCACCCTTGGTTGGTACGCTGTGATGAGTCCCGCGCAGCCTGCGACGCCCAGCGCAGCCGCTCCGGGTCACTACCTGCTCGTTTGGGCGGGCGACCGGGCCAACGAAGGGAACGACTTTCTCGCGGTGATCGATGCCGACCCGACTTCGACGTCCTATGGACACCTGGTGACGACCCTCGCGACGGATCAGAAAACCGCCCGAGTGCATCACACCGAGTACACAATGCCGGCGAGCGGAATGCTGTTCGCCAACGATCACGATGTTGGCCGGACCTTTATCTTTGACGTTCGCAACCCGTTGCATCCCACGGTCGTGACCTCGTTTACCGACATGGCCGGCTACATGCACCCGCATTCTTATCTGCGACTGCCAAACGGGAACGTGCTGGCAACGTTTCAGCATGCGCACCACGCCGGCACTGAAGGTCCGGCTGGCAAGACAGGCGGACTCGTAGAAATCGATGACCACGGCAAGGTGGTTCGCTCCGCGAGCAGCGCCGACCCAGCGTTTGGCACTGCACTTTTGATGCCTTACAGCCTCGTCGTTCTCCCGAAGCTCGACCGCGTTCTGTCGACGAACTCCTCGATGCACGAAGACGACATTTTCAGCGGCGTGACTTATCAGATCTGGCGTCTATCCGATCTCAAGCTTCTCAAGACAGCGTACTTCGACGTGGGCGAGAATCGATACGCGCACATCAGCCCCGAGGAGCCGCGGCTTGGCCCGGATGGGTCGGTCTTCGTGCAGACACTCGGATGTGGAATCGAGCGCATCAGCGGGATCGACACCAGCAGTCCAAAGTCGCAACTGGTGTTCACCTTCCCTGGAAACTGGTGCGGTGTCCCCACGATCGTGGGGCACTACCTGGTGCAGAGCGTGCCGGCAGTGCACGGTTTGATTGTTCTCGACATCGCCAATTCCGCGAATCCCAGGGAAGTGTCACGGCTCAGTTTGAGCGGTACCTACTACCCCCACTGGACCGGGTGGGACCCGAAGGCCGAGCGACTCGTCGTAACATCTGGCGAGAGCCCCGAGGATCGGACGTACTTGCTGAAACTGGATCAGGGGACCGGAGCGCTAACTATCGATACCGCATTCCGCGATACCGACGGGCAACCCGGCTTTAGCTTCGCCGAGCGTGAGTGGCCGCACGGCTGGAAGGGAGTGGGCAAGCCGCACGGAGCGGTATTCACGCGCTGAAGCTCCCCCGGCGGTAGCCGCGAGCGATCCGTACTGTCGGTGCTGATCGCAGGCGTCCATTGACCGGCAAGACGCTGGGCTGACCAACTCGGCCTCGGTAGCGGGAAATGTCTGCTTTATGGCGGGCATTTCACGCGCCTGACCTTCGGCTTCGGGGCCGATCAAAGACCGATGCTCCACCCCGGAACGGTCATTGGGACTGAATTCAACATGCTGATTTTGCAGGCGCTCGCCAATAGGTAGTGATGACCCTTAGCTGCCGACCGCGAATGTCCGCTGCCGGCGCGTACATCTCGCGCCTAGCCCACCTGGTCGCAGGCGGCGCTACCGGTGCACGCCAATGTCACAAACGCCTCTGATTTCAGACGCCACGTGCCTGCCAAAGGGATCCACATAGCGAGGTAGATACCTGTCTTTCGCATGGTTCCATCAGGCTTTCGCCAGATGCCCTCAAAACGCCCTGTCTCCGCAATCCGCTTCCCGGATGCGGCAATGACAATGGTTGTTGGGGTACGCTGGTAGGTAACGAAGGTCGGATCCTTGAATTCCTCGTCAGCGTAGCCGCGAGTTGCGGTATCTGCGCCGCTGTCGACGTCGCCCGACGACCCCAGAATGAGATGATAGTCATCAACGAGGAACGTACGCAGGCGTACGGCATCGTGGGCCGCAATCGCTGCGTTGTACTCCGCGCGCTGCGCTTTGACGATCGAGGTCGGTGTGTCCCCGGTAGATGCATGTGATGCGCCCAGGCAACCAACAATCAGGAGAACATTCGGCAAAGCTATTTTCATCCCATGCTCCCTTGCGACTCTTAT
>JAYUFH010000115.1:0-2340 GCA_043738765.1 Pseudomonadota bacterium
TTGTTCAACCCCAATTCGTTAAAAAGCGCTTCGGCCAGATCAGCCTTGGTTAACGCCATGGATTGCGTCCTTCTTGCTTATTGTCTGAGTTGTGCTCCCCAATCAGAGCGTAAGGTCGTAACTACCTGCGTCATAACGGCCTCAATCTCTTCTTCCTTAAGAGTGCGCGAAGAGTGCTGCAAGGTCAAGCCCAAGGCCAAACTTTTTCTTCCGGAATCAATACCTTCGCCGCGATATTCGTCAAAAAGCTCAAGGTTTACCAACAAATTGCCGATAACCCGTGCGATACTATCCAATATGGCCTGGGCCGGCACCGTTTCCGCCACCATGAGCGAGAGGTCGCGGCGTATGGCCGGGTACTTGGATATCTCCCTAAATGCGGGGAGCTTCGCCCCACTGAGGACGGCCAACGACAACTCGAACAACACCACCGGGCGGTCCAGACCAAGTTTAGCCTGGATTTCGGGATGCAGGGTGCCCATCAAGCCCCAGGACAGATCATTCTGCCCAAAAATTTCAGCGGCCTGCCCGGAATGCAGCACCGGGTGCTTAACCGGCTTGAAGCGTAGCTGATCCTGATATCCACTGGCCGCCAGCAAGGCCTCCACATCCCCCTTCACGTCGTAGAAATCCACCGGCCGCTCCGCGACCCCCCACTGTTTGGCGAGGTGGGCGCCGGTCACGACACCTGCCAGCATCTGATCCTCCCGCACGCCACCGGCCGCCGATACAAAACGCCGGCCGATCTCGAACAAACGTATACGTGTCTGCTGACGATTCTGGTTATGCAGCAGCGCTTTTAGTAATCCCGGCCATAGGCTGGTGCGCATAGCCGCCATGTCGGCGGCGATGGGATTGGTCAGGGTGATGGGTTTGATGTCCGGATAGAGTAGGCCCTGAAGCGCCGGGTCGATAAAACTGTAGGTGATCGCCTCCTGGTAGTCTCGATCGATGAGGATCTGGCGGAAACGGTCTTCGTCGATCCGGCCCTCTGCGGCGGTACCCATGCGCAACGTCATGGAGGGCCGATGTTGCGGCAGGTTTTCGTAGCCGGTGAGGCGCGCTACTTCCTCGATGAGATCGCATTCACGTCGGAGATCGAAGCGCCACGCGGGCGGTGTCACACGCCAGCCGGCCGCGGACTTCAGCGTGCGCATACCGAGCCCCTTCAGGATAGCGGTTATGGCCTTGCCGGGGATCGCCACGCCGAGCAGCCGCGTGACCTGTGCCTGACGCAGCGCAATGGGTGATCGACGGGGTAGGCCCGCTGCCACTTTCTGTTCGGTAATCGGGCCGGCATGCCCACCGGTAATGGCCAGAATCAGCGCCGTGGCACGCTCCAACGCCGGGCGCTGCAGGGTCGGGTCCACACCGCGCTCAAAGCGGTGCGAAGAGTCAGTATGCAGCCCTAAGCGACGCGCGCGTAGACTGATGGCCTCGGGCCGAAAATAAGCGCTTTCCAGAAATACCTGGGTGGTCGCCGCACTCACCGCCGAGTCCAGGCCGCCCATGACACCGGCCAGGGCCAGCGGTCGCTTGGCGTCGGCAATCAACACACTGCCGGCCTCTAGCGTCAGCGTATTGCCGTCGAGCAATGCCAGACGTTCACCCTTGCGTGCCGGGCGTACATGGACATCACCCGACAGTTTGTCCAGATCAAACGCATGCATCGGCTGACCCAGCTCCAGCATGACATAATTAGTTACGTCCACCACCGGATGAATACTGCGCACACCACAGCGACGCAGGCGTTCGACCATCCACAAGGGTGTCTTGGCCGCGGCATCGATACCCTCGACCACACGTCCGGCATAGTGAGGGCAATCTTGCGGCATCTTCAATACCACCTTGCGGCGGGATTTACTCTTGATGACGACGGGTTTGATGACGGGTCGACGCAACCGCGTCTTGGTCAAGGCCGACAGTTCGCGCGCGACACCGGCGATGCTGAGGCAGTCGCCGCGGTTGGGCGTCAGATCGATTTCCAGCTGCTGATCGTCGAGCGCCAGCAATGCGGACAGCGCGGTGCCTGGCTTGGCATCCTGCCCCAATACCAGCAATCCGTCGGCGCTCTCCGCCAATCCCAACTCTGCAGCGGAACACAGCATGCCACTGGACGATACACCACGGACGGCGGCGTGTTTGATTTCCGTACCATTGGGCAGTATTGCACCCACCAAGGCCACAGGCACTTTCATTCCCGCTGCGGCATTGTCCGCGCCGCACACGATGTCCAGCACTTGGCGCTTACCGATACTGACCCGGCACACCCGCAGACGATCCGCCTGAGGATGGGGAACGGCTGCGAGTATCTCACCCACGACCACGTGCTTGAGATCC
>JAYUFH010000116.1:0-6185 GCA_043738765.1 Pseudomonadota bacterium
CCGAGAAATTCCTCGGTCCAGCGGGCCTGGTCCCACGATTCCTGCACATTCAACTCAGCGCTTTGTGCCTTGCTGTCCAGGGCCGCGAGCTTCTGTTTGCCATCCTGCACATAGTCATAGCGCTCGCGCCACGACTGCGCCACGCGCGCCTGCCAGTGGTGGTCGAGCTTTTCCGAGAATACCCCGAGGCTCGCGCCCAGAAAGTGCTGGGCCGCGGTCGGGTCTACGGGCGATGGCACGCGCGCCTCCTGCCGCAGCGCGCGCAGTCGATCTTGCAGCGCCGGATGGGTGTCATCGGTACCGGTGGCGCGCGCCATGGCATCGCTGAGCCAGCGCTCGGCGTCATCGGGCCGCACGGCGTCGCGCAAGCTGTTTGGCAGTTCGCTGTAGGGAGCGAAGGCGGGTGCCGGCTCGTGCGCTGCGCGTTCATACAGCCGCGGCCAGTAGCGTTGATCGAGATAGGCGCCTTGAATCGAGAAATTCACCAGGGCGTCGGCGGCGGTGCGCGCCCCCACCAGTTCCGCCGCGCTGCGGTCGGCCTGGTATTCATTCGCCCGGGCGAGCACAAAGGTGTAGGCCGAGAAGAACGGTGCGTACCAGTCGAAGAATCGATTGAACAGGCCCACCCCCCAGCCTTGTTTCCGATGCAAGGCCTGCAGCAACTGCTGCCAGGTGCGGCGCACGCGGTAGATCCAGGCGCTGAAACGGCTGTGTGCGCCCGCCAGGTGGCCGTATTCATGGGCCAGCACCGCACGGAACTGATCCACCGACAGGGCGTGCATGGCGGGTAGCCCGATGATGAGGAAATTCTTCTGCCAGCCCAACAACCCGAGGCGTGGCACCTGCATCACCGCTGCATTGTATTCATCCGTCAGCAGTACGCGGTGGATGCGCGGTCCCTTGAGGCGGCGGCGCATGTCATCGAGCGCTTCGAACAGGGCGGGCGCATCGCGCCGCGTGATGGCCAATCCAGTGGGTGCGCCGATACGCACCCAGATGGCACGGAATATCGCACCCAGCACGAACAGCAACGGCAGGCCCAGCTTGATGGCCAGGAGCGTCATCTTGCCGGTCGCCAATAGCACCATGAGCAGGCCGAAGAGCAACATAAGCATCAGCAGCACCCCGACGATGTAGAGGTAGCCGAGGGCCGCCAAGCCGGCGACCCGGAGTTTATAGGCGCCCGGGTGGCGTGCCGCGAACGTCTCGAGGTGGCCTACCAGGGCATCGAATTCTGCTTGCGTCATGGGGTCTACCGGTTGGGGTGTATAGGAGATGGGCTACCCATAATGATGGCCGGGCCCAAGCGGGACTTCCAGTGATGTGGGTGGGGTTGTGTCCATGGGGCGGACCTAAGCGCGCTGGGTCGCCCAGGGGCATGGTTTAATTATTTTAAGGTGTCCGGCGGGAATGGCACTTAACTTAAGCCCTCGTGCCCGGCGGGGGAACCCCAGGCAACGCCGGCCCAGTGGCCTTACGACCAAGGCGAAATGCACCCATAAGGTTGGGGGTTTTGGGCCGAGGCGTAGCTGACGAGGGTGGTCGCTTTCATGCCGAGTCGAATTTTGTCCCCTGATTTGGTCTTCAAATCCGTAAGTGTCTAAAAAATTTGCAGCATTCCAGGTCATTCCCCTTGACCCTGATCGGACTTATAAGTAATTTCTCACATAAGACCCGATCCGGTATGCCTGCCCGTTTCCGGGCATTTTTTTTCTTTAGAGGATATGACGTGGAATTGACCGGTGCCGATATTTTTGTCCGCTGTCTGCGAGACGAGGGGGTGAAGCACGTGTTCGGCTACCCGGGCGGCGCGGCGCTGCACATCTATGACGCCCTGTACCGACAGGAGGCGGTGGAGCACATCCTGGTACGCCATGAACAGGGCGCGACCCACGCGGCGGACGGCTATGCCCGCTCCACCGGCAAGCCCGGGGTGTGTCTGGTGACGTCCGGTCCCGGGGTCACCAATACCGTCACGGGTATCGCCACTGCTTATATGGACTCGATCCCCCTGGTGGTGTTCAGTGCCCAGGTGGCCACCCACCTCATCGGCAACGACGCCTTCCAGGAAGTGGACGCGGTGGGCATCACGCGCCCCTGTGTGAAGCACAATTTCCTCGTGAAAGACGTCAAAGACCTGGCCAGCACCATTAAAAAGGCCTTCCAGATCGCCACCACCGGCCGGCCCGGCCCGGTGCTGGTGGACATTCCCAAGGACATCACCGCCCGCTGCACCGAGTACCACTACCCCAAGAGCGTCGAGATGCGTTCCTATGCGCCGGTGGAGAAGGGTCATCCGGGCCAGATCAAGCGCGCCGTGGACCTGATCCTGCAGGCCAAGCGCCCCATGATCTACACCGGCGGCGGCGTGATCCTGGGGGAGGGCTCCAAGGCCCTGACGGAATTCGTACGCCTGTTGGGATATCCGTGCACCAATACCCTCATGGGCCTGGGCGCTTATCCCGCCACCGACCCGCTGTTCGTGGGTATGCTCGGCATGCACGGTACCTATGAAGCCAATATGGCCATGCACGAGTGCGATGTGCTCGTGGCCATCGGCGCGCGCTTCGACGATCGCGTCACCGGCGAAATAAAATTATTCTGCCCGCACGCGCGCATCGTGCATGTGGACATCGACCCGGCGTCCATCGCCAAGAACGTGCCGGTGGAAGTGCCCATCGTCGGCAGCGTGGACAGCGTGCTCAAGGATATGATCAAGCTGCTCAAGGCCGACAAGCGCAAGCCGGACAAGGTGGCGCTGCTGGCGTGGTGGGCGCAGATCGATGTCTGGCGCGGGCTCAATTGCCTCAAGTACGACCGCAAGAGCAAACTGATCAAACCGCAGGCCGTCATCGAAAAGCTTTACGAACTGACCAAGGGCGATGCCTTTGTCACGTCCGACGTGGGTCAGCACCAGATGTGGGCGGCGCAGTTCTACAAGTTCGACAAGCCGCGTCGCTGGATCAACTCCGGCGGCTTAGGCACCATGGGCTTCGGCCTGCCCGCCGCCATGGGCGTGCAGCTGGCGCATCCCAAGGCGACAGTGGCGTGCGTCACCGGCGAGGCCTCGATCCAGATGTGCATCCAGGAGCTCAGCACCTGCAAGCAGTACAACCTGCCCATCAAGGTCATCAACCTGAATAACCGCTATATGGGCATGGTGCGGCAGTGGCAGGAGTTTTTTTACGAGAGCCGCTACTCCCAATCTTATATGAATGCCCTGCCGGATTTTGTGAAGCTGGCCGAGAGTTTCGGCCACGTCGGCATGCATATCGACAAGCCGGGCGATGTCGAGGGTGCGCTGAAAGAGGCGCTCAAGCTGAAGGATCGCCTGGTGTTTATGGACTTCATCACCGATCAGTCGGAAAACGTCTATCCCATGATTGCCGCCGGCAAGGGCCATCACGAGATGCACCTGTCGCCGTGCGAGACCCCGGCGTCGTCGACCAACCGGGAGCTGGCGTGATGCGGCATATTATCTCCATCCTCCTGGAAAACGAGTCCGGGGCACTGTCCCGCGTGGCCGGGTTGTTTTCGGCGCGCGGTTACAATATCGAGTCCCTCACCGTGGCGCCCACCGAGGACCCGACGCTGTCGCGCATGACGCTGATCACGCGCGGTTCCGACGAGATCATCGAGCAGATCACCAAACAGCTGAACAAGCTGGTGGATGTGGTCAAACTCATGGACCTGACGGAGGGCGCGCACATCGAGCGCGAGATGCTGCTGGTCAAGGTCAATGCAGCGGGCACGGCGCGCGAAGAGGGCAAGCGCCTGGCGGATATCTTCCGCGGTCATATTATCGACGTGACCGACACCACCTACACCATCGAGCTCACCGGCACCGGCGAGAAACTAGACGCCTTTATCCTGGCATTGGGGAAAACCGGTATCATCGAGGTAGTACGCTCCGGGCCGTCGGGCATTGCGCGGGGCGAGAAAGGATTACATGTCGCATAGTAGCGGTCGCATGTTACCTAATGGCAAGTCGCCAATAGATGCGGGGACTTCCCTGCTACTTGTTAGAGAACCGCTGAACAAGTCCCCTCTCCCAAAGGGTGGGGGAACGCAAGCTGAGGACTTCTGTCATTTGTTCAGAGGTTTCTTAGTTCACAAACGAAAGTATCACACAGCGAGAACCTGGAGTTCATCATGAAAGTTTATTACGACAAAGACGCCGACCTTTCCATCATCAAAGGCAAGAAGGTCGCCATCGTCGGCTACGGTTCCCAGGGACACGCGCATGCGCTGAACCTTAAAGACAGCGGCGTCAGCGTCAGCGTGGCGCTGCGCGATGGTTCGCCCTCCGCGATCAAGGCGAAGAACGCGGGGCTTAGCGTGAAGAATGTGGCGGATGCGGTGAAAGAGGCGGACCTGGTCATGGTCCTGGCCCCGGACGAACACCAGCGCAAGATCTACGAAAACGACATCGCCCCCAACCTGAAGAAGGGCGCGACCCTGGCCTTTGCCCACGGCTTCAACATCCATTACAACCAGATCGTGCCGCGCGCCGATCTGGATGTAATCATGATCGCGCCTAAGGCCCCCGGCCACACGGTGCGTAACGAGTTCACCAAAGGTGCCGGCATCCCCGACCTCATCGCTATTTACCAGGACGCCTCGGGCAAGGCCAGGGCCACGGCCCTGTCCTATGCCTCCGCCATCGGCGGCGGTCGTACCGGCATTATTGAAACCACGTTCAAAGACGAGACCGAGACCGATCTGTTCGGCGAACAGGCGGTGCTGTGCGGTGGTTGCGTGGAGCTGGTGAAGGCCGGTTTCGAAACCCTGGTGGAGGCCGGGTATGCGCCGGAGATGGCCTATTTCGAGTGCCTGCATGAATTAAAACTTATCGTCGACCTGATGTACCAGGGTGGCATTGCCGACATGAACTACTCCATCTCCAACAATGCCGAATACGGCGAGTATGTCACTGGTACCAAGGTGATCAACGAGCACAGCCGTGCGGCCATGAAGGAGGCCATGAAGAACATCCAGAACGGCGACTACGCCAAGCGCTTCATTCTGGAGGGTGCTACCAATTATCCGGAGATGACGGCGCGCCGCCGCCTCAACGCGGCCCATCCCATCGAGGTGGTGGGCGCCGAGTTGCGCAGCATGATGCCGTGGATCGCCGCCAACAAGCTGGTCGACAAGACCAAGAATTGATCCCGCCCGCCGCTGTTCTCACTGGAAACCGCCCCCATGACTGATGGGCACCCGCTGCTGGCGCGCGAGGGCTGGGGGCATATTGCCCTGGCCCTCGCCGCTGCCCTCGCCGTACATTTTTTCGCCGGTGCGCTGTGGGCTGCCCCCCTTTGGGTGGTGCTTGTGTTTGTCGTGCAGTTCTTCCGCGATCCCTCTCGCACCATCCCCCAGGACGCCGGCGCCGTCGTTTGTCCGGCGGACGGGCGCGTGATCGTGGTGGATCAGGTCGAGGATCCCTATCTCAAGCGCCCGGCCCGGCGCGTGAGCATCTTCATGAACGTGTTCAACGTGCATTCCAATCGCAGCCCGGTGGCGGGCAGCATCCAGCAGCGTTGGTACAGCCCCGGCAAGTTCTTCAATGCGGCTCTGGACAAGGCCGCCAGCGAGAACGAGCGCAATGCCCTGTGGGTCAAGACCGACGATGGCAAGGATGTGGTGTTTGTGCAGGTGGCGGGACTCATCGCCCGGCGCATACTCTGTTATGTGGATAAGGGTGATCGCCTGGAGCGTGGCCAACGTTACGGGTTTATCCGCTTTGGTTCGCGCGTGGATGTGTATCTGCCGCCCGATAGCAAGGTAGCGGTCAGCCTCGGCGACAAGGTAACGGGCGGCCGGGACATCCTTGGGTTCCTGGCGGACTAAACTAAGGGCTATCTAAACACGATTTTGTAGGGTGGGCGACCGCCAGGCGAGCCCATGGATGGGCGAGGTAGAGCGCTGTCGGGAACAGGCGCCGAGATGGCGGAAGTACTGGAAACGCAGGAGCAGTTTCCAGTGCATTGCCCACCAGGGGTGTGGACCCATGCCGCGTCTGGTGGGCAATGCCCACCCTACATTAAGGTCTGTCTAATTATCACCGGCCCCTGCTGGAGCACCCAGATGAGCGAGAAACACCCGCGCAAAGGCATTTATATCCTGCCCAATCTGTTTACCACCGGTGCGCTGTTCGCCGGGTTCTACGCCATCGTCCAGGCCAT
>JAYUFH010000117.1:0-2336 GCA_043738765.1 Pseudomonadota bacterium
CAAGTTCCTGCTCGCCATCCTGGAGAAGTTCAGCGGTGGCCCCGTGGGCATAGACTCCATCGCCGCGGCCATCAGCGAGGAGCGCGGCACCATCGAGGATGTGATCGAGCCGTTCCTCATCCAGAAAGGATTCATCGCGCGCACCCCGCGCGGGCGCGTGGCCACGCGCCACGCCTGGCAGCATTTCGGCCTGCCGGTGCCGGTGGCGCAGGAGCCGCAGCGGGGGATGTTTGAGGGCGAGGAGTGACGGGGAGGAATTGGGTTGGTGTAGATTTTCGAGTGTAGATTTTAAAGTCCCGTTCAAGCTCGCCGAGCACCGCAGCCCCACCGGGGGATTTCCGCGAGCACTGTTTGAGTAACGCCATCGACAGTGGCGTTACGAGTAGCGGAGGCCCGGTGGGGCGAGGAGCACAGGGGACCGGGCGTGTTTTTCGCCCGGCGAGCGACCGGGTGGCCTTCTCTTTGGTTACTTTCTCTTGGGCAAACAAGAGAAAGTAACCCGCCGGCGATGTACAGGGATGTGCAAGTCCCCTGCGGGGAGGCAAACACCGCACTGCCGCGGAGCGCATGGATGCGCGAGAGCGGCCGGGGCGGGACCCGCAATTAAGATTTTAAAGCCGCGCGGCAGCGCGCCAACAATAATACAAAGGCTGTTGGGGTTCGCAGGCTCACCCCAACCTACGCTTCGATTAGAATAGCGGTGGACAGCCCCCACCCCGCCAACAGGAGCAGCAGTGACGTTGATGACTAACCCGGCAAAACCCGCCTCCCGGGGCGCGCGATGAGCGCGAACTTTTCCCTGCCGGTGCGTGTGTACTACGAAGACACCGATACCGGGGGTGTGGTGTATTATGCCAACTACCTTAAATTCATGGAGCGCGCCCGCACCGAGTGGCTGCGCTCCATTGACGTCCTGCAGGATGAACTTAGCCGCAGCCAGGGTGTCCTATTCGCCGTGCGTTCCGCCAGGGTGGATTACCTCAAGCCGGCTCGTTTGGACGAGCAGCTTGATGTGAGCGTTGAGCTTGGGCGATGCGGTCCAGCCAGTATTGTTTTTTTGCAGCAAGTGCGCAGGGAGGGAGAGGTGCTCTGCCGTGGCGAGATTAAAATAGCGTGCCTGAAAACAGCTGATTTTTCCCCCACCGCCATACCGGAAGACATCGTTGCCCGGATCAAAACTTGGAGTCTATCTTGAATATCACCACAAACCGCGACGGTCTCGATATCCTCGCTCTTGTTTGGCATGCCAGCCTGATGGTGCAGCTGGTGCTGTTGCTCCTGGCCGTGGCCTCGGTCATTTCCTGGACCATGATCATCCGCAAGCGGCGCATCATAAAACAGGCACACACCGCGGCCGGGCGCTTCGAAGCGCAGTTCTGGGCCGGCGGTAATCTCAACCAGATGTTCCAGGATTACACGCGCAAGGACCTTGTCCTCAACGGCATGGAAAGCATATTCGTCGGCGGTTTCCGTGAATTCGCCCGCCTGGAGAAGCAGAAGAACATCGAGCCCATGCATGTCCTCGAAGGCGTGCAGCGCGCCATGCGCGTGGCCTTAAGCCGCGAGATCGAGTATCTCGAAACCAATCTCGCCTTCCTCGCCACCGTGGGTTCCACCAGTCCTTATATAGGTCTGTTCGGCACGGTCTGGGGCATCATGAATTCCTTCAGCCATCTGAGCAATACCACCCAGGCGACCATCGCCTCGGTGGCGCCGGGTATCTCCGAGGCACTAGTGGCGACGGCCATGGGACTGTTCGCCGCGATACCGGCGGTGATCGCCTACAACCGTTACTCCAACAAAGTCGAACGGCTGGTGACGCGTTACGAAATCTTCATGGAAGAATTCGCCAGCATACTGCAACGACAGGCGTACCTGGCCAAGACATGAACGCCCCCAGTTATCGCGATCGCCGCCACAAGCTCATGGCTGAAATCAATGTCGTGCCCTATATCGACGTGATGCTGGTGCTGCTGGTGATTTTCATGATCACCGCACCCCTGCTGACCCAAGGCGTGAAGGTCGAGTTGCCGCAAGCCGCTGCAAGGTCCGTAGACTCCGATGACCGGGAGACCCTGGTAGTGACGGTGGACCGCAACGGTAAGTATTATCTCGATGATCGGGAGATAGGCGCTCTTCAGCTGCAGACCAAGGTCGCCGGCATTTTGCGCCTGCGTCCACAGACCCCGGTATTGGTGCGCGGCGACCGGCAGGTGGCCTACAGCGAAGTGATACGCGCCATGGTATTGCTCCAGGCGGCTGGTGCTGCAAGTGTCGGGCTCGTGACCCAGACACCGGAAGATCTGAAACCCACCCGTGGCAGCAAGTAGCTTCGT
>JAYUFH010000118.1:0-2327 GCA_043738765.1 Pseudomonadota bacterium
ACCTTGGCCACCTGGGCGGAAGGTGGCAGGGCGGCAACGATCTTCTGCGCCAGGTCGCGCGGCTTGGCCTTGGCCGCGCGCGCCAGGGTCAGGGCCACGTTGCAGGCGAAATCCCCATGCTCTTTCTGGCGGGTGCGCTCGATATCGATGGCAGGCGGCGGGTCCGCGGGCAGCAGCCCCTGCTGCTGCAATTGGGCGACGGCCTGACCCAGCAGGTCGGCGATGTGGTGTTTCAAGCGGCTTCCTTCGTGGTGAGTCGGGCAGGTACGGAATGGCTGAAAGTCATTTTACGCGGAGGCGGCGGAAAAAGCAGTACAACGTCCGGACCAGGGAACTTCTAAAAATCGGGTTTTATGTAGGTTGGGTTATACCCAAAGGGCACGCGAGCCGCGATAGCGGCGAACCCAACAAAATCATATTGATTTATATCACCCTACCCTCAAGGGGGATACGCTGCGCTTAGTCCACCCTACATTCCACCGCAACTCCGGAAGTCGCTATTTTTTGGCATCACCCAGGGCGGCGTTCATGCTCGGCGCCGCCGCCCAGGTCGCTACGTCCTTGCCCAAGGCCTTGACGCAGCGGCCGAGGATGGCGCAGGTGCCTTTGTAGCCGCCGAAGGCGCCACCGCTGGAATAACGCAAGGCGCGGAAGGTACCTGCTACTTTACCGTCCTGCCACAGGGTCCCTTCGATGCTCACGTGCTTGGGCCCGCTCCAGGCACCGCCGCCGGTACCGGTGATATCGGTGATTTTCATCGACAGCGCCTTGCCGGCGGTCTTGGCGCTGATCGTGTCCGCCATCACCACCTTGTCGAAACCCTTTTTGGCATACTCCTCGACGTACTGCGGGACTTTCTGTTCGAGCGCGCATTCCGCGCGCACCGCCTCCGGTACGTTCAGGCCTTTGGCGTAGGGGGCTTTTTTCTCCAGGGTCAGGGTGCCACCGCCAGCGAGGGCAGTGAGCGGCAGAGCGCTGGCCGCTGTTAGCAGCAGTGCGCAAATGGTACGGGTGAGGGGATGGCTAACAAGTGCTCGCATGTGGGTCTCCTTCAATGATTTTTTTATCAGGGCGGTAACAAACTCGAAGCGCCCAGCCGTGAAGCTCTCTGGTCCGGTCGTTGATCTCTCTGGCGGTGCAGTGGAGATCAATTAGGCTCAGTTTCGATAAGTCCGTGCGATTTGGCAAGAGGTTTGGGAGGTCAGATCTTGTCCTTTGCCCTTATTTGCCCCGCGAACAATCCAGTTGACCCGCGAATAATGCAATCCATGATAATCACCGATCGTCATTCTTTGAGACGCCGTGTTAGATACCAGGTAGGCTAAGTATAAAAAATTAAGTAAGTGGGAGGTGTGGTGTGGGACGCGACACCACTGAGTGGGCACATGATGTGCCCACTTGCTCACTCAAGATTTAGTTTTTTAAATTTATGAAACGGTAATCGTAGCTTTTGCGCTACTCGATCCGCTTTGAACGGTAAAGTCGACCGTGTGTGGGCAGTCTATGTTGGTGCCCAGGATCAGTTGAATTTTCCCACCATCATCTGTCTTGATCACGCCGGTACCCGGGAGCCGGCCTCCCGGCGACGGCGAGCCTGCGGGAGGAACATTGTATACACGCTGTAAGTCGAGGGGTGGGGTGCCGGTTGTTTCTATCGAAAACCCTGCGGCGTAGGTAACATCAACACCCGCTATAGGCGAGCTGTTCGATCCAAGGACAGTGATTGTGATGAGATCATAGGACCAAACGGGGGAGGCGGGGGGGCAGGTGCCCAGCCCTTTAAAAGTCAATGCAGACTTTGTAAGGGTGATCGTCGCGCCCCGAGGCGCTGGATTGCCACTACCGCAACCGACCAGCAGCAGCGCTGATAACGCCATCATCATGAGCACATGTATAGTTTTGATCTTTTTCATTGCAACGGCGCTCCCACCGGTTTTGCTTCACGTTATTCGGTTTGCCCGGCTGCCAACAGGGCAGCTGCAGTGTTCGTTTCTGAAGGGTAGCCCAAAACTTCCCACAAACCAGCCGCGACCCACCCTTCGCCAGCTTAGTTCACGCGCAAGTTTAGAAAATAGCACTAACTGCTTGTAAGTTTTACTGTAGTTGATTCCGGTATTCTTGGCAAGGCCGGACGGGTGGGGGGCTGTACATAAGGAACAGCCTGGCGACGGCGGGTGTCCTTATGCCGTGGGCGGAAGGCCGAGCAGCTGTGTCAGCTCTTTCCGGTTCACCCGCCGCATGGGTTTGCCGTCCACGGGACTCAAGGGCACCTCGCGCGCGCCAGTGCGGGTGAAGACGGCCAGTTCAATGACTGTGCCGTCCGCCAG
>JAYUFH010000119.1:0-2316 GCA_043738765.1 Pseudomonadota bacterium
AGCCCAGCGCACCCCACCGTCCCCTCTCCGTGCGGTTTGTGCCTCCCCGAAGGGGGCGGAGGGAGAAGGGACCCTGGGGTTTAAGCGAAGGAAGCGTGACGGTAAACATAAGCTCCAAACAGAACGAAGCACGACACTAGCGGACATTTGATACGCTTGTGCCAACGCTGCCAGGTGCGTCTTGCCAGCGTTGCATGCAGTCCTTGAATACAAATACAACCTCACGCTGATTCGGGGGAGCCACTTCACGCCATATCCATACCGAGGGGAATGGCGACCACCGCATCGCCTCGCGTATAGCCCTCGCAGTCTTCACTGATTTTTACAAAGCCATTGGTCTGACGCAGGGTCCCCAGCATGTGTGAACCCTGGCCGGGCAGCGCCTTGGCCATGAGCCGGCCGTTTTCCGTATACAGGTGGGCGCGCAGGAACTCCATGCGTCCGGGCTGTCGGCGAAGATCATTCGCCGCAACCGCGGGCAATTCCGGCAGATGGTGTTCGCCATGACTCCACGCCACCAGTGCCGGTTCGACAAACAGCTTGAAGGTCACGAGACTGGAAACCGGGTTACCCGGCAAGGCGAAAAAGTGCGTGCGCTGTCCGACGCGCCCGAATGCCACGGGCTTGCCGGGTTTGATCTTCACCTTCCAGAAATTGATCTCGCCGATCTCGGCGAACACCTGCTTCACCAGATCGTGATCGCCGACGGAGGCGCCACCGCTGGTGATGACAAAATCGTACTCGTCGCTGGACTTGAGCAGGGCGCGCAAGGCCGCCGGGTCGTCCCGCACCATGCCACCGTCCAATACCTCCGCACCGAGTTGCTCCAGTTGCACCAGGGTCGCCAAGCGGTTGGATTCGTAGATCTGTCCTGGCTTGAGGGGTGTGCCCGGCACCACCAGTTCATCGCCGGTGGCGATCACCAGCACACGCGGCCGTGCCACCACCGGCACCTGATCGATGCCAGCCGTGGCCAGGAGCGCCAGGTCGTAGGCGTTGAAGCGTCGGCCCGGTGCATACAGCAATTCGCCACTGCGAAAATCCTCGCCACGCCGTCGCACATTTTCGCCGGGGCGGATGCTGGCGGGAAACTGCGCATGACCCTGCTCGACATTGACGTTCTCCTGCATCTCCGCAGCGTCGGCGCCCGCGGGTAGCGGCGCACCGGTGAAGATACGCATGGCGGTGCCGGCGGCCAGCACCCCGGGGGCGCTGCCGCAACGCGACTCACCCTGCACCGGCAGGCGATAGGCATGTGCCACGAGGTCGGCGGTGCGGCAGGCGTAACCGTCCATGGCGGAGTTATCGAAGGCCGGGTTGTCCACTCGCGCAAGCACCGCCTCCGCGGCGTAACGCCCGCGGGCCTGACGCAACGGTATTCTTTCCACTTTAGTGGCAGGGATAATGCGCTCCCGGATGGCGGCCTGGGCCTGGGACAGGGTCAGCATAATAACTCCTTGCAGTGTGAGCGGAATAAAGACAGCGCGGCCCGCACAAAATGACCAAGGGCGCCGCCCAGGACAATACCACCATCGGGAGGGGATGGCGCGCTACCTTATATAACGCGAGACCGGCACCTCTGCCGCAGGGCGGGTTTGTTTGCCTCCCGCGGGATAAACCGCTGTCTGCGGCAGGGGGGAATCCGGCCACTCTCCCGCTACAACTTAGTTAAGGTATGATGACGGTATGAAAGTCCCCCGCCATCAGGTCAATCCGCGGCGTCGAGCCCGCTTCCGCGCCCACATGGACAAGCAGGACAACGGCCACCGCTGCGTGACCGCGCCCGGGGCCGTGACATGAGCAAGCGCAAAGGCCCGTTCGTTGCCCTGAATGCGGCGCTGATCACCGTATCGGCGCGCCGCACCCGCGCCGACGACACCTCCGGCGATCTGCTGCAGGAACGCCTGGAAACCGCCGGCCACCGGGTGGTTCAGCGCGACATACTGGGCGAAGACCTGGACACCCTGCGCGCGCATCTGCGCACCTGCATCGCCGATGCGGGCATTCAAGTAGTGATCGTCAATGGCGGTACCGGCATCACCCGCCACGACATCGCGCCGGAGGCATTGCAGCCCCTCGTCACCCGGCCCATTCCGGGTTTCGGCGAGTTGTTCCGCGCGCTGTCCTACGCCGACATCGGTACGTCCACCATCCAGTCCCGCGCCGAGGCCGCTATCGCCGACGGCACGGTGATTTTTCTGTTACCCGGTTCCACCAACGCCTGCCGCCTGGCCATGGACAAGATCATCCTGGCGCAATTGGATGCGACCACCGGTCCGTGCAACCTGGCGGGACATCTGTCGCGCCTGCGCGAGG
>JAYUFH010000120.1:0-6116 GCA_043738765.1 Pseudomonadota bacterium
GCCGGCGGGGTGGCCGGTGGGGCGGGGGCAGTATGGGCAGAGATTTCCGGCATAACCTTCCTCAACAGGGCTGAAGACAACACGCGCGGTCTGCGCTCATGACACAAAAGCAATTCGCGTGCCATGGGCGCTGGTGACGACGGCCAGCATTGCCGCAGCCGACCCGGATATCTATATATTAAAGACTCTGCATTTTTTAGTGGCGGCTGAACCAATCGAAAGCCGCCGGTCTATACACCCTGACAGGAAAAGGAAATCCCCAATGCAGCGATCACGTAGCGTCCGTCTCCTCTTCAGTTTGCTCTGGCTGTTGAGCCTGCCTTCTACTGCCTCGGCCAATAACACGGCGACGGCCGATCCGGCCGATGACTTCCAGTCCTATGCATTTCGCAATGATCGCATGCCCTATTTTGCCTTCGACCAGCTGCCCTTAACCCCGATCATGCTGGGTGCCGATCGCATCGATGTCGCCTTTGCCCCCGGGCATTTTGATTTGCCACGTGCGCAGATCCTGGCGTGGGTCACGCGTTCGGCCCAGGCCGTGGCCGCCTACTACGGCCGCTTCCCGGTACGGCATGCGCACGTCTTAATTATCCCCGTGGACGGCCGCGGCGTACGCTCGGGAACGTCGTTTGGGCTGCATGGTGCGGCCAGCAAAATCGCCCTTGGCCGTTCTACGACAGACGCCGATCTCACTTCCGACTGGATCATGACGCATGAATTTGTCCACTTCGGATTTCCCTCCCTGTCCGACACGCACACGTGGATACGGGAAGGCATGGCCACGTACGTCGAACCCTTCGGGCGCGAACAGATCGGACAGTTGAAGCCCAGCAAAGTGTGGCGCGACCTGGTCGATGGCCTGCCCTACGGGTTGCCGCAAGCCGGCGACCAGGGCCTGGACAGAACCCACACCTGGGGCCGCACCTACTGGGGAGGCGCGCTCTTCTGTTTACTGGCGGACATCGAGATACGCCAACACAGCGCCAACAAATTGGGCCTGCAGGATGCGTTGCGCGCCATCGTCGCGGCCGGCGGCACGATCGACGCCGAATGGTCGTTGCGTGACGCACTGAAAATCGGCGACGCCGCCGTGGGTGCGCCAATATTGACCCGGCTGTACGAGAAGATGCGGGCCACGCCCGTCACCCCCGATCTGGCGGCATTGTGGACCCGGCTCGGCGTGGTGGCACAAGGCAAGACCGTGGTATTCAATGACGCGGCGCCACTGGCGGCCGTGCGCGAGGCTATCGATGCAGGTCGAGGGAGAAAAGCAGTACGCACTATTTGGCGGTCGGATCAGTAACAGAACCCGTGCCTGTGTCGCCTCAGGTGCAGCCTGACCCGCGCTCATTCATTGATTATTGCGCGGGTTAATCCCTGTCTTTCTTCCCATGCTGCGTGTGTTGCTGGATGGAGCGTTCGTCGGACTCCGCCTGTTCGCGCCTTTCGACGATGGAGCTCTCTTCCTTTTGATAACGCTCGACCACCTTGTCGAGCGACTTGGAACGCACGCGTGCCTCGGACCAGACCCGGCGCATGCGTTCGTATTCGCGCCGGTGCTGGTCGACGCTGGCCTGCTGGTGGACGATGGCCTCGTTGAGGCGCGCCAGGAATACCCGGTAGTCGCGCATCTGCTGGGCATCGATGCCGGATCCGCCGGACTGCTGCAGCTGCTTGCTGTATTCCTCGCGGTAGGTGGCGAGTTCTGCGTACTTGGCCTCGGCGGCAGCGAGGGTGCGCCGGTATTCGCCCAACTCCTTCGCCGCCGTACGCTCGCGCGACGTGGCGACACGGGTGAGGGGTTTCATGCGTTGTGATTTTGTCATGCCCTGTTCCTAGTCACTGCATGCCGCGTTTGTAGGGTGGCATCGCCCACCAGACGCGGCTTGCGGTTCGCGCAGCGGTGGGCAATGCCCAACCCTACCTGCAAATACCGGTATCAGCATCGCCTAGACACCGGCGACAGGAACCAAACGCGCCAGCTCGCTGACGCTCGCCGCTAGTGACACCGGCTGGTGCATGTCCTGCTGCAGAAAATTCAACAGGCGCGGAAAATACTCGATCGCCTCATCGGTGCGCGCGTCGCTGCCGCGGGTATAGGCGCCGACGCTGATAAGATCGCGCTGCTGCTGATAGGTCGAGTACAGTTGTTTGAAACGGCGCGTGGTGCGCTGCTGGTGGGCGTCGGTGATCTCCGTCATGGCGCGACTAATGGAGGCCTCGATATCGATCGCCGGGTAATGACCGCTCTCCGCCAATTGGCGCGAGAGAAAAATGTGGCCGTCGAGGATGGCGCGGGCCGCATCGCCGATAGGGTCGTTGTTATCGTCACCCTCGGTCAGCACGGTATAAAAAGCGGTGATGGAACCGCCGCCCGCCTTGCCGTTGCCGGCGCGCTCCACCAGTTGCGGCAGCTTGGCGAACACCGACGGCGGATAGCCCTTGGTGGCCGGCGGCTCGCCGATGGCCAGGGCGATCTCGCGTTGCGCCTGGGCGAAACGCGTGAGTGAATCCATCAACAGCAATACCTGTTTACCCTGGTCACGGAAGTACTCGGCGATACTGGTGGCCAGCATGGCGCCGTGCATGCGCATGAGCGGCGGGTCATCCGCCGGCGAGGCCACCACCACGGCGCGCGCCATGCCCTGGCTGCCCAGAATATTTTCGATGAACTCCTTCACCTCGCGTCCGCGTTCACCGATCAGGCCCACCACGATGACATCGGCGTTGGTGAAGCGCGTCATCATACCGAGCAGCACGCTCTTGCCCACGCCGCTGCCGGCGAACAGGCCCATGCGTTGACCGCGGCCGACGCTGAACAGCGCGTTAATGGCGCGCACGCCGACATCCAACGGTTCGCGTATCGGGCGGCGCGCCAGGGGATTGATGGGCTTGCCGGCCAGCGGCATGCGCGCGTTGGTGCGCGGCATGGCACCGCCATCCAGGGGATTGCCGGCCCCATCCAGCACGCGACCCAACAGGGCATCGCCCACCCGGGCCTCGCTTACGCGCGCGCTCGGGATCACGCGCGCGTTGGGCGTGAGCCCATGTATGGCTCCGGTGGGCATCAGATACAGCCGGTCGCCGGCGAAGCCGACCACCTCCGCTTCAATACTATCGCCATTCGGCACGAGCACCTCGCAGCGCCCGCCGATGGCCGCCTGACAACCGACCGCCTCCAGGGTAAGCCCGACCATGCGCGTCAACTTGCCTTCCACCACCATGGGCACGGGACGGTCGAGGCAGGCGCGCTGTTGCGCCAGGCGCGCGCCCCAGCGTAGCCCGCGATCGAGCTCGGGTGCCCGACTAGTCATCGCGGCGCTCCCCGCCCAGCATGGTGGCGATGATGGCCGTGAGACGCGCTTCCACGGTGGCATCGATGCGCGAGGTCTCTGTCAGGATGCGACAGTCGCCGCGCGCCAGCACCGGGTCCTCGACGATGCGCCAGCGCCGGTCCTCGTCATTCAGGGACAGCGCCGTGCGTACCAGGGCGGCATCTTCGGGATGCAGGTGTAAATTGATTTGTTGCGACGACACCGGTAGCTGGCCCATGGCCTCGCGCACCACCGCCACCACCGCGCCGGGATCGGTTTTGATTTCGCGCCGCACCAGTTGGCGCGCCACCACGACGGCAAGCTTGACCAACTCCTGCTCCACTTGCTGATCCAGGTCGGCGAAGGGCGTCTGCAATGCTGTTATCAATTGCTCAAAGCGCAGCGCCTGTTGTTGCATCTGCTTCAAGCCATCGCTGCGACCCTGGGCAAAGCCCTCGTCGTAGGCCTGTTTTTGTATGACCTCGACCTGTTTCGCCGTCATGACCCCGGGAGTGCCCAGCACCCCCTCGACCAGTGGCAACTCCCAACGCTCGTAGGCGCTGAGCGTATCGGCGGAGATAATTTTCGTCGCGCGTTCACGTGCGACCGCTTTGTCGGCAACGCGTGCAGCCTGACTCTCAACCCGCGGCGCGTCTTGAATGCCGCGCTCCTCAGACATACGCCTCACCTCCGCCGCCCAGGGACAGTTCGCCAGACTCGGACAGACGCCGCGCGATCCCGACTATTTCCTTTTGTGCAGCCTCCACTTCCGACAGCCTCACCGGCCCCTTGGCCTCGAGATCGTCACGCAGCATTTCCGCGGCGCGCTTCGACATGTTCTTGAATATCTTTTCCTTCATGTTTTCGTCCGAACCCTTGAGGGCCAGCAGCAGGGACTCGGATGACACCTCACGCAACAGGGTCTGCACGCCACGGTCATCCAGCTCGTTGAGATTGTCGAACACGAACATCAGGTCCTGGACCTTCTGCGCCAGATCGGCATCCATCGCCTGGATGCCGGTAATGATCGCCGATTCTATCGATGGCGTCAGGTTGTTTAGGATATTGGCGGCCGACTTGAGACCGCCGACACTGGAGGATTTCAACTTGCTGGTGGCATTGCCGGCAAATTTCTTTTCCATTATGTCGTTCAGTTCCTGCAGGGCGGAAGGCTGAATGCCATCGAGCATCGCGATGCGCAGAATGATGTCGGTGCGGACCTTTTCCGGAAACAGCGCCAGCACCTCACCGGACTGATCGCTATCGAGATACGCAAGGACGATGGCGATGATCTGCGGATGCTCCAGGCGTATCATCTCCATGACGGCGCGCGGTTCCATCCACTTCAGGCCTTCCAGGCCCTTGGTATTTCCGCCCAGCAGGATACGATCGATCAGGCCGCCGGCCTTGTCGTCACCCAGGGCCTTCTTCAGGACATTGCGCACATAATCGTCCGAGCCGATACCGATGGAGGTCTGGCCTTCGACCGTCTGCACGAACTCACCCAGCACCTCGCTGACTTTTCCACGCGACACATTGCTCAGCGTGGCCATGGCCTGACCAAGCTTCTGCACTTCTTTCGGCCCCATGTGTTTCAGGACTTCCGCCGCATCCTGTTCACCGAGGGCGAGCAGCAGGATGGCGGCGCGTTCCACGCCGGTAATTTTACCCGCTGCCGTTTCAGCCATCGCTCGCTACCCAGTTTTTGACCACCTGCGCCACCCGCTTCGGATCCTGGGAGGTCAGACTGCGCGCCGCGTTCAGCTGCGAGTCGTAGTCGGTCGGTCCGCCGAGCGACGCTTGAGTGCCGCCCACCACCGCCGGCATACCTGTAACATGGGGTCGACCCGGCGCCAGTGCCATCAGTTGTGTCTGGGCCGCGACCGACGCGGCCTGCCGCCCGAGCAATCCGCGCACCACCGGCAGCAACACGCGGAACAGCAGGAACAACACCAGGAGTCCGGCGAGCACTTGTTTGCCGACCTCCCACACCCACGCCTCTTTCCACAACGGCGGATCGGGCAGGGCCTCGATGGCGGGTGGGGTGCTGAAGGGCACGTTGATGACGTTCAGTCGATCGCCACGCTTTTCGTCGTAGCCGATGGCTTCTTTTATCAGGCCGGTGATTTTTTCCAGCTCTTCCGGCTTGAGTGGCGTGCGCACGGACTCTCCGTCCGCGTTGGTCACCTGTTTATCGTCCACCAACACCGCCACGGAGAGTCGCTTGATACCGCCACTCGCCTGGCGTGTGTGGCTGATGACTTTATCCAGCTCGTAGTTACGCGTCGCGCGATTGCTGCTGTTGCTGGGGACTGCTACAGGTGCGGGGGTGGGTAGCGCCGCTGCGCCCGGCTTGCCCACCGGCGGTTTCTTCGCTGCCGTGGTCTCGGGTACGATCGTGCCCCCCGGCGGCTGATTGGACAAGGCCCCCGGTATGCCGCCCGCGAGGCCATTACCACTGCTTTGCTCCTGCGCCACCTGTTCGCTGCGCAGCGCCGGCTGCTCTGGATTGAATTTCTCCTGCGTCTCCTCGCTCACGGTGAAATCGAGATTGGCCACCACTTGCGCACGCACGCCGCCAATGCCGATGATAGGTGTAATGAGTTCCTCGATGCGTTTTACATAGGATTCTTCCAGCTTGCGGGTGTAGTCGAACTGACCCGCGTTCAGGGAACCTTCGCGCGACGACTCACTGGAGTTCAGCAACCGGCCCTTCTGATCGACGATGGTAACGTGTTCGGTATCGAGGTTCGGCACGCTGGATGCCACCAGATGCACGATGGCGGCGACCTGGCCATC
>JAYUFH010000121.1:0-6100 GCA_043738765.1 Pseudomonadota bacterium
TGCTATCCCCAGGCCCAGCACCGCCCAGTAACCGGTACGCAAACCACGCAGTGAGTTATCGGTCCAGGCATGGTCGAAGTAACGACCCAGGAGCAGGGCTAGGGGCGGAAAGATCGGCAGGATATACGGCACCAGTTTGGAATCCGAGATGGAGAAGAAGGCGAACACCAGCACTACCCACAAACTCAGAAACAGTGTTTCCCTGTGTTCCTGGCGCGCCGGCCACGACGGCGGCAGGTTGAAGCGTAGGGCCTGGCCGAGAAACGCCACCCACGGCAATAATCCCACCAGCAATACCGGCAGGAAGAACCATATCGGTTCATAACGCCGGTGGATCTTGGTGGTGAAGCGCAGGAAGTGTTCATGGATAAAATAAAAGTTGAGGAATTCCGGATTCGCCTGGGCCACCAGCACGTGCCAGGGCGCGGCGATGATCAGGAAGAGCGCGAGGCCGGAGGGCAGGTACATTTCCTTCAACAGGCGCCAATTGTTCAGCAGCAGTATCCAGGTGCCGATGATCATGCCCGGAATGACGATGCCGATGAGTCCCTTGGCCAGGGTGGCGAGGGCGGCGAAGGCGTAGAACGTCCACATCAGCCCGTGTCGCCGGGGTCCGGGGGCTGCGCGCGTGCCCGCCAGGAAGGCGAGCAGGGCGGCGCTCAACAGGACCGAGACCGACATGTCCAGGGTGATGGCCCGGCCCATATAAAAATACAGCAGGCTGGTGGCGAGGACACTGGCGGCCAGCAGCCCGGTGCGCCGATTGAATAGCTGGCGCCCGGCGATGTAGACAGTGACCACGCCGAACAGCGCGAACAGCGCTGGCCACAGGCGCAACGCCCACTCATTCAGCCCAAAGACGCGGATGGCGCTCGCTTGAGCCCAGTAGAACAGGGGCGGTTTCTCGAAGTACTTCACGCTATTAAGACGCGGCGTGACATAGTCGCCGGTCACCACCATTTCCCGGGGGATCTCGCTGTAACGTCCCTCGTCCGGATCCCACAGGGCGCGCTCACCGAGTCCATAGCCGAGGAGCGTGCCCACCACCATCAACAACAGCAGGATGTCCAACAGCCAGGTGGAGCGGGACGGGGCGGTGGTCTCAGACATGTGTGGAGGTTCCGGGAGCGTGATGGTCTGCGTTAGAGCGGAGGAAGGGGGTCCGGTGCGCGGCGGGCGGAATAGTGTTTGCGATGACGATGGGCTGTCAACCGTTGCCGGCGGCGGCCTTGGGTAAGGACCGCACGTTGTCCCGGCCATCGGGAACGGAACGGATGGTGAATTCCATGCTGGCGAGATCGCCCAGGACATAGGTGGGCGGCGCACCGATGCCGGCCACCGTGCCCGGATCGATGAGCAGGGTCTCGCCACCTTTTATATTCGTGACGCGGTCGATATGCGCCCGGTGTTCGTGCCCATTGCACACCAGGTCGTAGTCGCCGGTGAGGGCCATGCCCTGGGCATAATGGGGGAAGTGCACCAGGAAGATCTTGCGGCCGTGCAGGCTGAAGGCGGCGTCCTGGCCGTAATAATTAACCAGGCTCCCAGGTTTATGCGCCAGGCGGTTCATATGGTACACGTCGCCGGTGTTGTTGCCGTGGATGACGTGGATAGGCAGGCCAAAGGGCGTGACCGCATGCAGGGTGCTGGGGGCCACCACATCGCCACAGTGCAGGATGGCCTGGGCGCCCTGGCGTTTGGCGTCGTCCACCGCCGCGGCGAGTAACTCGCGGTGGTCGTGGCTGTCGGACAGGATGCAGATTTTCATGGCGCGGATTTTACCTCAAAATGCGCCGGTTTTGCGGATTTTGTAACCTTAGGCCAGGAGAGTTCAGCGAGCAGTGCGCCAACCTGCTCGGAACCGGCATTTCGGACAGTCACCCGCAAGCTGCACCAGCTCCCAGGGCAAAGGGTTCTACAACCCCAAACCCCCCGCCCACCCGACGTGGTTCCTTCCCCCTGAAAGGGGGAAGGCCAGGATGGGGGTGCACGGCCCGAATAGCTCACCGTGCTGGATAAAACCACATCCCTCATTCCAATCATCATTGATTCCCATGGCGTCGGATTTGCCTGCCCGGTGCCCGAAAAGTGGTTCTCCCTTTGTCGCGTCGTACGCAGCGTGACCTTATTGTGCAGCGAGCATGGATTGTCCAGTTGATCCCTGGTGGGGTTGTCCTGTTCACCTGTGGCAGTCATTGACCATGACACCCCCATCCTAACCTTCCCCCTTTCAGGGGGAAGAGATTGCTTGGGTGGCTATTTTGGAAAGGGGCTGGGGTGTTATCCGGCGCAACAGGATAGTTGTGTGACATCCCGCGTGAAGGTCTGGGCGCAGAGCTTCAGGCCTTCCACCAGGGTGAGATAAGGGAAGAGCTGGTTCGCCAGGTCGTTCACGGTCATGCCCTGGCGGATGGCCAGGGCCGCCGTCTGTATGATTTCGCCGCCTTCCGCCGCCAGCACTTGGCAGCCCAGCAGGCGCCCGCTGGCGGTGTCCGCCAGCAGCTGGATGAAGCCGCGGGTGTCGTGGTTGGCCAGGGCCCGTGGCACATTTTCCAAGGACAGGGTGCGGCGGGTGACGCCCAAGCCCTGCTGGATGGCCAGGGCTTCGGTCAGTCCCACCGTCGCAACCTGGGGGTCGGTAAAGACCACCATGGGCAGGGTGGACAGGTCGAGGGTGGCATCGCCACCGAGCATATTGCGCGCGGCGCGCGTGCCGGCCGCCGCCGCCACATACACCAGCTGCGGATACTGAGTGCAGTCGCCGGCGGCATAAATAGTCGTTACCGAGGTTCTGAGGTGCTCGTCCACGACGATGGCGCCGTGCGGGTCCGTGGCCACCCCGGCCCGCGCTAGTCCCAGGCCGTCGGTGTTCGGCCGGCGGCCCGTGGCCACCAGCAGGCGATCGCCCCGCAACTCACCCGCCGTGGTGTGCAGTACAAATTCCCCGTTTGCATGGGACACGGCGTGCGCCTGGGCGTGGCGGAGTATGCGCATGCCCTCGGCCTGCAACACTTCCTCCAGACCGCGACCGAGTTGCGCATCCTGCTGGGACAACAGGGTGCTGCGCGCCAGTAATGTGACCGCGCTGCCGAGGCGGCGAAACGCCTGCGCCAGTTCCAAGGCCACCGCCGACGCGCCGAGCACCAGCAGGTGGCGCGGCGGTTGTTCCGCCAGCAAGGCCTCGGTGGAGGTCCAGTAGGGGGTGTCCGCCAGGCCCGTGATCGCCGGCAGCGCCGGGCGTGCGCCTACGGCCAGCAGGATACGGTCGGCCTGCACGGTTTGCTCTCCGCCGTCACGCAGGGCGACGATGAGACTATGGGCGTCTTGCAAACGCGCCTGGCCACGCAGTAACGTGATGCCGGGGTGGGACGCCAGGATATTTTCGTACTTGGCGTGACGTAGTTCGGTGACACGCGCCTGCTGCTGCTGCACCAGGGCCGCGCGGTCGATGGCGGGCGTGTGGTGCGCGATGCCCGGGAAGGGATGGTGCGCCGCCAGATGGGCGATGTGCGCCGCGCGCAGCAGGATCTTGGACGGCACGCAGCCCGTATTGACGCAGGTCCCGCCGATGACGTCGCCGCCTTCGATCATGCTGACGCGCGCGCCGGCCTCCGTCGCGTGGAGGGCGGCGGCGAAGGCGGCGCTGCCGCTCCCGACGATGGCGATGTGCAAACCACTCTGGCCCGTACCGCTGCTGGATGATCCACGTGCCGGGCGCAGGCTCGCGGCATAACCCTTGGCCGCCAGCGCTGCGATGAGTTGTTGCGTGTCCACGGCACCCTGCACCGCGATGCGCGCTAGCGCCTCCTCGTAAGACACCTCCGCCTGCACGCCGGGCAGCGCATTCAACGCCTCGCGCGCCGTGTGCGCGCAGTGCGTGCAGGTCATGCCGCGGATGTCGAGTTCGACGCTGGTCATGAATGGCTCCCGTGCCTGTGTGGCAAGTTAAATGGTTATTTTTTCAACGTCGACGCATAGCCGGCGTCGGTCGTGGCCTTGATCAACGCCTCGACATTGGTCTTGGCATCGTCGAAGGTGACCGTCGCCTGCCGCTGATCGAAATTCACCGCGGCCGCCTGCACGCCGTCCACTTTGTTCAGGGCCTTTTTGATGGTGATGGGGCAGACTGGACAGTCCATGCCCGGGATGTCGAGGGTGACCGTGCGGCTGGCGGCGAACGCCGTGGCGCTGGTGAATAGGAGGAGCAGGGACATGCAGGTGATCTGGCGTTTCATGGTGGTCTCCAGGTAGCGAGTTAGTAGAACAGCGGTGCTACGTAAGGGAAGGTGAAGGCGATCAGGACCAGCAGCGTCACGATCCAGAACAACACCTTGTAAAGGCGGCGGGTCGATGGCAACGCGCAAACCTCACTGGGGGCGCACGCCGCCACGGGCCGGTAGACACGACGGTAGGCGAAGAACAACGCCACCAGCGACACCCCCAGGAACAATGGGCGCACCGGTTCGAGCAGTTGTAACTGCGCAACCCAGGCGCCGCCGAGGCCGAGGGAAATTAATACCAAAGGCCCAAGGCAACAGGCCGAGGCGAGGACGGCGGCGAGGCCGCCGGCGGCCAGACTGCCGCTGCGCAGGGGGTCTTGTGACATGGCGTTCTCCTTCCATCGTGTGCGTCGATGGACTAACCTTAGCTCCGTACCTAAGTACAGAGTCAAGGGTCGAGGAGATAATGATGATAAGTACCCGTTACACCATCGGGCGGCTGGCCGCTGCCGCCGGCGTGAACGTGGAAACGGTGCGTTACTACCAGCGCATCGGTCTGATGGCGCAGCCGCAGCGCGTCCACGGCGGCATCCGCCGCTACGGCGAGGATCATCTGATGCGGCTGATGTTCGTGAAGTCCGCCCAGGGGCTGGGGTTCGCGCTGAATGAAGTCGCCGACTTGGTCAAGCTCGACGACGGTACCCACTGCAAGGAGGCTCACCGTATCGCAACCCGCAAACTTGCGGGCGTGCACAACCGCATCCGGCAGTTGCAGCAGATCGAGAAGGTGCTGGCGAAGCTGGTGCGTCAGTGCGAGGTGCGGCGCGGCGCGGTGCGTTGTCCGATGATCGCGGCGTTGCAGCAGAAGCCATAAAACCTCAGGGGGTCTTTGAACAAGTCCCCTCTCCACCGTGGTTATCGGGTGAGCGGGTGAGGGGGGAGAGGTTCACCGCCTAGCCTCCGTCCGAGTAATATGTAACTCCATTACTCGTCGATATCAACACGCACATGACTCCCCTTAACCCTCAAGATATGAACCTCTATGGGTCTGATAAACCATGCCCAGGTTTCGACCGAGGTCATATCCGGATCAGGTTCGATGAGCAGGGATTACCCCCCGGACGGCGGGTGAGGATAAGCATGTGCGACTCCTTGTGTTGGCGATATGCAAATTAAGGATGCTGCATAATCGCCAGCTCTCTCGGTAATCCATCAAAGAAGCTTGCGGGATCGGATATAATTTTCCGCCAGTAGTGTTTCCCGCGCGAATCACCAAAGAGCTTGCGCCACTCTAGAACACAGACGTCTAAGAAGTTTCCGTCAGCGCTTATCCAAAATTGCTCTCTAAAAATACGAGCTCACTTTTCCACCAGCCTGCTTTGTAAAAGGCCAAATTGCGAAGACAATGGTAGCAGAGAATTCCTGCCCGACGGAGATGTTGCGTGCGTGTCATCGAGTAACATGGCTCCAATCAGGTTTCCCAATGGACGTGAGCCGCGCGACGGCGCGCGTTTGTCTGGGTGCCGGGCTATGCCGCTCGGATAATGGCTTCTTCAACTTTTTTTGGAAGCGTTACCGGAACAAAATAGCTCTCCGGATATAAGTAATCCTCTCCGGATTCATCTATAACCCGAATCTGATGATGTTTCTCCGCATCTGGATCTGGAATGGCCTCGTAGATTTTTCGCCTTTCCAGGGACGCAAGGTAATCATCGTTCCTCAGGCATATCACTAATAGATGTGAATTTACTTGGGTCATATCTGTAGTCTCAATCCAGGTAGCGTTTAATCTTAAATTCATTTTTGCCAATACCTGCTGCCTCATTGTCCAGGCAGCAGACCCGCGATACTTAGGTCTTCATCTATTTCGGGCCAATGTA
>JAYUFH010000122.1:0-2305 GCA_043738765.1 Pseudomonadota bacterium
AGGGATTGAATCTCGGCGTCTTTTTCCTGCTTGAGCTGCTGGATGGCTCCAATCCCCATGGTGAAGATGCGGTTGTAGTCCACGGAGAGGAAGTCGTCCACCTGCCGGCCATAGACGAAGAGGCGCTTCGGCTCCTGGGTGATGGAGCCGACGATGAAGGTGTGTGCATCCGGCACCCCAGTTACCAGTTGCTCGGTGGGGCCTCCGTCGGCGATGAGGCGCACTTTATCGCCCTGGCGCAATTTGTGGGCCTTGGCCAGACTTACCCGAAGAGTCTGCGTACCCTGGTCGAATTTCAACTGGTCAGCGACCGCATAAATGTCCGGGATAAAGTCCCGGCCCTGGTTCACCGCTTCCGGGATTATCGACTGAACCTCCTGGGCGAGGAAGCCTTGGTGCAGTTTCCCGCCGTGCGCGACGCGATCCTTCATCCGGTAATCGGTCACTTTAAGTTTTTGAATTGCCGCCAAATCCTTGCGCGAGTCGGAGACTCCAACGACGTCTTTGATTCGTTGATCCGAGGTGGCAAAAAAACCGAATGCCTGAACATAACCTTGGGATAGGATGCTTACGGGTGCCGCTAAGCTGGCAGTGCGACCGGAAGATACACTCGCATATTGATACCCACTGTCCGCCGCTTGGGTAACAACGCCCTTGACCTCCAAAGGGGCTTGCGGCGTCAAGGTGCCGATGCCGACGTAGCCGGAGACATCGATTCGGACCCGCTCTTTCAATGTGCCGTCTGTGCCGGTCGTCAGGAAAACCAGCTTGCCACCCGAGGTGTTGTCCGGCGAGATGGTGATGGAGCTGGTTATATCGTTGGTGTTTGCCAGAAAACCATATCCGGATTGAAACCGAATTTCATTATCCGCTGCACCGTTGTCTAAGTTGCCGACGATTAAGGTTGCGGGGCCACTGGGAGAACGGACATCGAGGGAGGTAGCCTTGACCGTGCCCGCTACTTCCAGCGCGGCCGTGGGGGTTGATACGCCGATGCCGACATTCCCAGTGGTGCCAATCACCAGACGTGCGGCCACGGCAGTGCGGTCCACAATCTGAAACGTGCCTCCCTGGCCAACGCCATCGGCACCCGCGGAGGCTTGCAGGGTCCAACGCCGGTTGTTGGCCGTGCTTTGCAGGCTGAGTTCGGTGTCGCTGGCACTCGACACGTGAAGCGTTGTGGCCGGGCTACTGGTGCCGATGCCGACCTTGCCATTTAAGATATTGATGACGGACGAGCCGCCATTGCCCACGGCACCCGCGACCGTGGCGTAATCCGCCTGTGCGGCATTGAAGGCGGAGGGGGCGGATAGAATCGGTTGCCGGGGCAGAATGGCATTGCCTTGAAACGTGATCTGCAGGTAGCGCGCGGAACTGCTCGTGAAGGCGTTTACTATGCTGCGGCTGCTGGTATCCGTTGGTCCCAAGATGACATTGAAGCGTCCCTGGACCGTGTCGGCCTGGATGCCCTGCGGCCCCCATAACGCGGTGCCGCCGGTGGCGGCGCTGAAGATGTTAAAGGTGATGGAGTATTGGGCGTCCGGCACGGCGTTGCCGCTCGCGTCGGTCAGCCGGCCCTGATAGTTCATTTGTTGCGCGAAGGACGTACCCGCCGTCAGCAGGCTGAGGAGTCCGGTTAGCAGGATGGTTTTCCAATGGCAGGTGGTATTCATGGTCGGTTGCATAAGGGTTGGTGAGTTAGCAGTGGCTGGGATAAATGGTTAAAGGAATCAAGGGGTTCAGCAGGACATACGGGTAGTCTAATCGCGGGCCGCGCTGCGGTGAGCGACAATGAATTCGATGTCATCAATCAGGTCGAGGTTGATGACATTGGGATTGGCATAAAGGGTGAATTCCCAACCGGTGACCGCCACGCTGTATTCGGTAAAGGCATTGAACGCCGGCACGGTTCCCTGATGCGGCTGACTCAGGTTCAGGTAGGAATTGCCCGTCCGGGAGAAGCTCTGGGTTTCGTCCTTGTAGTCCCGGACTTCAAACACGGGCACGTTCAGGTTGAGCTGCACATAGGATCGAAAGGGGGTGGCAATCAGTTCACCCGGAATGTCGCGGCCCAGGGAATCCGGCGTGTTGTTCAGACGCTGGTCGGGCAGGCCATTGGGGGCGATACGCGTCCGGGACAGACTCAACCCGGAATACTTGATCTGGCCGGAAACGAGGGTCGGCGTCGCGGTGCCATGGCTCGGATAGACGATGTTGACCTTGACGTAGCGAACGACGTCGTGCCAGCGGCCTTTCCGGGTGACGCCGCCGTTCGTGGCGTATTGCGGGCCAATGAAGAAGTCGG
>JAYUFH010000123.1:0-16243 GCA_043738765.1 Pseudomonadota bacterium
GTGACCACCCCGCCGGCGGGCAGGTTGGTGACCGTGGTGGTCGCGGGGGTACCACCGGTGGACATGGCGATCTGCTCAGGCAGCTTGATGCCGAGCTCGGTCAGGCGTGCGTGGGTGATTTCCAGTACCTCGACCTCCAGCATCACCTCGGGTTCGGGCAGGTCTTGTGCCGCGATGAGTTTCTCCGCCAGACGCACCGCGTCGGGGGTATCGCGCATGACGATGGAATTGGTTTTTTCATCCACGTACAGGTCGCGGGTCTTCAACAGCGTCTTGAGCATCACCTGCATCTGTTTGGCGTCCGCGTTGACCAGCTGGAATGTGCGGATCTTCAGGTCCTGATATTCCTTGATCTTGGCCGGGATGCTGGGGTAGATAAGCACCGTATTGTCGGACAGTATTTTTTTCTCCAGCTGATTTTGCAGCAGTATCAGATCGAGGGTGTCTTCCACGCTGGCGTCTTTGACGAAGATCGTGGTCTTGAGATCGGCGCGCACATCCTTGTCGAGCAATATGTTGATGCCGCTGGAGCGCGATAGCGCCTCCACCACCATTTTTATATTGGCGTCGCGAAACTGCAGGGTGACGGATTTTCTGAATTCAGGCTTCAGCACGGGACCGGCCTGGGCGTCATGCGCAATCTGTTCATTGATCTTACGTTGCAGTATCTTCGCCTCGCTGCGCTCCGGGTTTTCCAGCAAGACCCCGCGCAACACGCCTTGGGCAGCGTCATAGTCGTGTTTCACGAACAGCGCCTGGGCCTGCACCAGTGCCACGCTATGGCGCTGGTCCAAGTCGAGACCCGCCAGCCCCGCTTTGGCGCGGGCATTGCTGCTTTCGATCTGCAGTATGCGCTGGTAGAGTTTGCCCGCTTGTTCGGCGTGCCCAGTGGAACGTTCAGCGTCGGCGCTGGCCAGCAGGCGGTTCAACACCTGGTAGCGTTTCTGGATCAGATCTGAACGAAATGCCAGATTGTCCGGCTCTTCCTTGGCTGCTGCTTCGAGCTTGCTCAGCCCGGCCTCGTCCTGCCCTTGGTCGACGAGATCCAGGCCCTGACGATGCATGCGGTCCGCGGCGCAACCCAGCAGGCTGGAGGCGATCAGGGTCACGCTGAGAAAACGGCGAAATGCAGTCATGTGGGGCTCCGCGACACGCCGTTCTTGCGTGTGGTTGTCTTGCAGTAAAGGGACTTCATGGTGCGTCTCCCAGGCTTAGGTATTGCTTGATGTGCAACGGCAGATAAGTGAGGACGAGTCTGCCGTCTTCGACGCCATCCACCGAGTACGTGTCGTTGATGGTTTCGCCCGTGCCGACCAGGCGCATCTGATTGCCATCCGATAGAAAGAATGTCAGCTTTCCTTGCGCTTCCTGGATCTTCCCTAGGTAGGTAAAAGGCAACGGTGGCGCGCTCGGCGGCGGAGTCGGTAGCGGCTTCGGCGTCGGCGTGGGGACATACCAGGACTTGGCGGCGAAGGTACCCGATTTCCTGACGTTCATGCGCGCGCGCTTTAATCGCTCCAGCGACAGGCTATCGATACGTTCGCCGCTGGAGGTCGCAACGGCCGCCTCGGGTTTAACCTGGATGCGCGCACCCGCCTCATCCTGCACGTTTTTGTCCAGCGGCTCGGCGTGGGTGGGCGCACACGTGACGATCAGCATTGCGCTAAAAACCAGGTTGCGTAGGCGGTAGGGGCGGCGCGGCATGCATTATTCCCGGGTCAGGTACAACGTGAGCTTGATTTTTGCATCGATGGACTGGTCGCCTATCTTGCGGCGCTCGAAGCTGATGTGGTCGAGGGAGGCAATGGGAACATCGGTCAACACCGCCGCCAGGAAGTTACGCAACTGCAGGTAGCTGCCGCGCACCGGCAGCGTGATCTGATAGCGCATGAGCCGGCCGGCCTTTTCCTGTGCCGGGCGATATTCGCCCTGGTCGAGCGTGAGATGCTGACGGCGGGCCGCGCTGTATATCTTATCCAGCCACACCGGTGAGCTGCTTGCCCCGGGGAAGAACTTGTAAAATGCCAGCAGCTGTTCGGACGGCGTTTCCCGGTTGGCCTGCAGCGCCCTGGCGCTGTTTTGTATTTGCTCGTGCAGCGACTGCATGTCGGCGTGCAGCTGGTCGAGGTGGCTCTGGGCAGGACGAACCGCGGCCAGGTAAAACACCAGACACAGGACGATCAACCCCAACCCAAGGGCGGCCTCGCGGCTGATGCGCATCAGCCGGCGTTGCAGAGTTTGCCGCAGGCGCGCGATGTCGATCCCGGCCAGCCAACGCTTAGCGTCCATCACGTATCCCGTCATGGCTTGATGACCCAGGAGGCGAGCAGCGAAAAGCGCACCGGCCGTTCCGCCGACTGCTGCTCGATGTGGTGGTTCTGCAGGTAGACGCCGGTGAGCGATGGCGCGCCCTGCAGGTAGCTGACATAACCGAGCATGGCGGCGAAATCGCGCGCCTCGCCCGTTACTTTAATGACGCGCTTCTCCGTGTCCGGCTCGATGACGAGTAGGGCGACGCGTTCATGCTGCGACGCGTCCAGATCGGCGAACAGTTTTTCCCAAGGCAGGGCCAGTTGCGACAGCACCGCGTTGGCCTGCTTTACTTCGGCCTTGAGCTGCTGGGCGTCCAGGGATGCCAGGCGCGTGTCGAGTGCCGCGTGTCCCGGTTTGCGCTCCGCCGCCTGGTTTATTTCAAGTGTCTCGGTCGCGGCGGAAATATTCAGATAATGTACACCGATGAGGACCGTCGCGATGAGTGCGCCGATCAGCAGCGCGAGGTCCTGCCGGCTGGCCGGGCGGCGGTGGTGTTGGTAATCCAGGGACAATGGCTGCAGGGTATTCATCCGGTCGCCCTTTCAGCCAGGGGCGCGCGTCCGCCGTCCGTGGCGGGCACGTCGGCCGGCGGCAATACGTGCAGGGCGTGTTCCTGGGCCTGCGCCGCGCTGATTTCACTGCATCCCGGTGCGTACACATAGACCGGTGCGCTGCTTGTGCTTGCGTCGATGCCCGCCAGCAGTCGTTCGCGATCCAGTAGCGTCAACAGGTCCGGCAACCAGACATCGCCGATTTTAATGGTCTTGAGCGCACGCCACTGGTTATGTTCAAACCGCGCCAGACACAACCTCCCTGGCTCGATCAGGGCGAACCAGGCATCACTGGCCAGGCGTGGGCGCAAGTCGTTAAAAGCCGCCATGAGGTTGGGCTGTATCGAACACAGCGTTAACTTGCCAGGTCGGAAGAGCGCGCCCAGCCCCTCCAGCAGTCCCGCATCCACGGCGCTCGCCAGGCGCGGTCCCGCATCCACGCCGGGGTCGCTCAGGCGCAGCACCCAATTTTCCGCGCTGCCGCCATAGAGTCGGGTGAAGTGGTGGCGTACCAGCGCCTGTTCCTCGGCGGCGCTGTTGATCTGCTCGCTGTCGGGAACGAGGGCATAGCGCACAAAGTGGTTCGACAGGATGATCTCCACGTCGCCGGGGCGCGAGGAAAATTCGGCCAGTGCGCCGGCCAGTGTGGTCAGCGTGGCCTGCCAGGGTGCGGTGTCGGATTGTACCGCGGTACATGCCAGTACACGCTGCACGTCGACGCGTGGTGCCCAACCGCGACGTACCCGCATCAGGCTTGCCTGATGCGGTGAGAGGAAGATGCGCAGTCGATCACGCCACGAAGGTGACACGGTTGATCTCCTCCAGGGTGGTTTCACCCGCGCGCACCAGGTCGAGGGCGCTCTGGCGCAATAGTCGGGTGCCGTTGCGAAAGGCCGCTTCCTTGATGCGGCGGATGGGCTCTTCGGCGACGATCAGCTCGCGGATCTCGTCGTTGAGGTAAAGAATTTCGGCGATCGCCTTGCGTCCCTTGAAGCCGCTGCCGCGACACTGGCCGCAGCCTTTGCCGGCGCGGAATTCAAAGCCCGCCGCGGTTTCCGCCGCAATGCCGGAATCCGTCAGCAGTTGCGGGTCCGGGACATAGGGTTGCGCGCAGTGCGGGCAGTTTTGCCGCACCAGGCGCTGCGCCAGGATACCGTTCAGGGCGGAGACGAAGCTGGATGGCGCCACGCCCATATGCACAAAGCGACCAATCACGTCGAAGACATTGTTGGCATGCACCGTGGTGAACACCAGATGCCCGGTGAGCGCCGACTGGACGGCGATCTGCGCGGTTTCGCCGTCACGTATCTCACCGACCATGATCTTGTCCGGGTCGTGGCGCAGGATGGAGCGCAGGCCGCGGGCGAAGGTGAGCCCCTTCTTTTCATTCACCGGAATCTGCAGGACACCGGGCAGCTGGTATTCCACCGGGTCCTCGATGGTGACGATTTTGTCGTGACCGTGATTGATTTCCGTTATGGCGGCGTACAACGTCGTGGTCTTGCCGCTGCCGGTGGGGCCGGTCACCAGCAGCATGCCATAGGGTTCCGCAGCGAGACGCCGCAGCACGACGATGGTGCTGGCATCGAAGCCCAGATAGTCGAGACTGAGTCCCTTGATCTGGTCGGCCAGCAGCTGTTTGTCGAGGATGCGCAGGACCGCATCCTCGCCGAAGATGCTCGGCATGATGGACACGCGGAAATCGATTTCCCGGCCACGCGTGGAAATCTTGAAGCGCCCGTCCTGGGGAATGCGCCGCTCGGCGATGTCGAGTTCGGACATCACCTTGATGCGGGAGATCACCTGCTCCGCCAATTCCAGGCCCTGCACCGATCCCACCAGGGATAACACGCCGTCGATGCGGTATTTGATGACCAGGCCGCCGGGACCGGTCTCCAGGTGGATGTCGCTGGCCTCCGTCTTGAGTGCGTCGTACAGCGTCGAGTGCACCAGTTTGACCACCGGACTGGTGTTCTCGCCGATGGTTTTAAGGGAGAGATCTTCGATTTCGGAATGACTGGCGCTGATGGCGTGTCCCGACGGCAGCGCGCTGTCCATGGCATGCAGGGTTTCTTCGTGGCGCGTGAGATAGGCGTCCACATCCGTGCGATGCACCAGATGCCAGGAGTAGGGCATGCCGATCGTCTCGTCCACCCAGGCCGGCAGGCCCTCGTTAAACGGATCGCCGAACACCAGCATCAACCGGCCGGCGCTGTCGCGGAACGCGAGACATTTGCGCTGGAACGCGTCTTTGTAGGACAGCACGTCAAACGCCGGGGTCAGGCGATCCAATTCACTCATGCCGAGAGTGGCGTAGCGCAGGCCGTGGGCCAGGGCCGCCACGAATTGGTCGGGCGCAAGCCCCGTGTGTTCTTCCAGTACCTCTAGCATGGGGCGGCGTGTTTCGGCCGCCGTCTTGCGGGCTGCGCTGATTTGAGCCGGCGTGATGGTTGTCAGCCCCGGGTCTAGCATGGCGGCGGTCATTGGATACTCCCGGCGAGTTCGAAGATGGGGAAATACATGAGCACCACGATGCCGCCGATGACCAGGCCGATGATGGCCATCAAGATGGGCTCGAACAGTTTGCTGAACCACTCGACCCAACGGGCCATTTCGTCGTCGTAGAAGCCGGCGATGCGGTCCATGAGTTCGCCCATCCTGCCGCTGCGTTCGCCCACCGCCAGCATGCGCGATGCCACCGGTGTCGTCAGGCCGTGCCGATCCATGGCCTGGGAAATAGACAGGCCTTCGCGGATGCTGACGGCGGCCAGGTCCAGCTGTCCGCGTAATGACGACTGCAACAAGTCGGCCGACATCTGCAGCGCGGTGATGATCGGTGTGCCACCCTGTAGCAACATGCCCAGGGTGCGGTAAAAGCGTGCCAGCTGATAAATCTTCATGCGGCGTCCGATGGCCGGTATCCGCCAGAGTTTGCGCACCAGCCATTGTTTATTGGCCGGACGCGTGAGTGCGTAGATCGCGCCGGATACTGCGGCCACCAGGCCGGCCAGGATGAACAGGCCATAGCTCGTCAGCGCATGGCCGAATTGCAGCAGCAGCCGCGAGAACAGCGGCAGATCGCGACCCATCTGCTCGTAGACCAGGCTGAATCGCGGCACCACGTAACCCAGCAGGAACAAGGTCACCAGGGCACCGGCGAACAACAGGATCACGGGGTAGATAGCGGCGCTGATGACTTTTTTGCGCACGCTGTCCATCTGCAACTGATAGTTCACGTAGCGCGCCAAGGCCTGGCTTAAGTCACCGGATTTTTCGCTCGCCCGCACGGTCGCCACATAGAGCACGGGGAAGTGGCGCGGAAACTGCTGAAAGGCGAAGGACAAGGGACGTCCCTCGTACAGGCTGGCGTTCACCCGGCGCAGCACCTTTTGGTTTTCCGCGTGCGGCTCTTTTTCCGCCAGGGCTTCGATCGACTCGACCAGGGACAGGCCGGCATCGAGCAGGGCCAAGAGTTCCTGACTGAACAGGGTTAAGGGAAATCGCGTGCGGTGGAGTGCCTGCCAGCCGCGCCAGGTCTTTTTTTGTTTGACCGTGAGCACCGCATAACCCTGGGCGATCGCCTGCTGGATCGCGTCGGCCTTGTCCGCGGCCTCCAGGGTAAATCCCTTTATACCGTCGCCTTCGCGTATGGCCTTCAGCTCGAAAAGCATGGGTGCCCCGCTAGGGTGAGAGGGAGAACGTTCATGGATGGATCATCGGACATCATCACCAGTTGACGATGTCCGCCGCTTCGCCTTCACCGCCCGGACGTCCATCGCTGCCATAGGATTGCAGGTCAACCTCGCCATGCTCCCCGGGGTGCTTGTAGACATAGGCGTTGCCCCAGGGATCGAGCGGGATCTTTTTCTTCAGATAAGGTCCGTCCCAGCGGGGTTCGTCGGCGGGGCGCGAGATGAGCGCCGTTAGGTTCTGATCGTTCCCGGGGTAATGACCGACATCGAGACGGTATTGGTCCAGGGCTTTTTCCAGGGCATCGATCTGCGCGCGCGCGGTTTTGATCTCGGATTTACCCACCTGCGCGAAATAGCGTGGGCCCACATAGCTGGCCAGCAGGCCGATGATGACCATGACCACCAGCAGTTCGAGCAAGGTAAAGCCACGCGCGGACGGAAACCGGCTCAACGTTGACTCGTGTATCACGCTACCCCCTTGCACAGTCGGGATTGTCCCGCTGTGTTCTGTTGTCGCCAGTGTAAAGAGGGGTGGGGTAAAAAAGACTGGGGTGAACCCTGTATTATTGGTAGGGTGGATTCTGTATTAGTGAATAGTTGGCTGAAATCGAGCGCTGGCTGGTGCCCTGGTCCAGGGAGGTGCTCTTGCACCAAAAAAGACCATACCGTGGCAGCGCCGGACGACGATGACCTAGTTCAGCCGCTTTAATAATTAAGATAACCCTAATATACTAAATCGAAACAGGTAGCTAGGGTGTTTGTCGACGGGGTGTCAGGTTTGGCGGGGCCCCGCCCACCGGTGGTTTTTCGGCGAGCCAGTGGCTAGGCATGGCCGTTTCCGTTTCGTTGGGCAGGTTAAACCCGGCCTGATTTGATTCGCGTTCACATATACGCAGTGGAATGCTAATCTGTTGAATAGGGAGGGGTTGAAATAATAATACCCTCAGCTTAGCCACATGCTACTGCCCATTCTGGGTGACTCGAGCGGTCGCGCATTACACCGGCATGTGCATCACGCTATCGAGGCTGTACCGCAGGGAAACGCGCCACTGAAAAGTTTTTAGTTCAGGACAACAACAAACTTGTGCGTAGTCTGGGGAAAGTGAGTTGATTCCAGCTGATTCCACCGCAAGCCGCAAACGCAGCGCCGTGCTGGCGGCGTTCTTTTCGCGCGCCGGTGAAAGTATGTTAAACACCAAGGATACATTGGCCGCGGCAGCCGATGTGGCGAGCCTGGTTTCCGACGTGTTGGGTTTGTCCCACACCATGGTCTTGAATTCCATGACTGTCGGTACCTCCCTGATTATGCAGGGTGGGGTGGGATGGAAACCCGAAATGGTGGGGCGGGCGATTTTCGATACGGAGAGAACCACCTTTGCCGGATTTACTTTGTTATCGAACGAACCGGTACTCATAGAAAATCTCCACACGGAAAACCGTTTCGCCGTTCCCGCGCTTCTGCTGGAGCACGGACTGGTGGGGGGGATCTGCATCCGCATCCCTTGTCAGAATCAGCCCTTCGGCCTGCTGGCCGCGTTTTATAACCAGCCGCGCAAGCTCGGCGCGGATGAAATCTTCTGCCTGCGCGTGGTGGCCAGCATGCTGGCATCCTCCGTCGTCAATCAGCGGGCAAGCAAGGTACGCACTGCCGACCAGAAAAAAATCGCCCAGGCCAAGCAGGAATGGGAGGCGACGGTGGATGCGCTGCCGCATTTCATCTGCCTGCTCGATGAACGCAAGCGGATAATGCGCGCCAACCGCTCGGCCGAACGCTGGATACCGGGGGTGATGACCGATGCGCGCGGGCATACGATACACGATCTGTTGCACCCCGAATGCCTGGATCCCGATTGCTACCTGGTGACGTTTTGCAACACGGCCTGGGGCGAACTGCGCAACGGGCGAGCCGCCGAGCACGAAGTCGAGGACAAGCGCCTCAACCGTTACATCAGCGTGCATCTACGCCCCACCGTTCAGCACCTGAGCGATGACAGAAAACAGACCAGTTTTGCCGTCGCTGTGTTGCACGATATCACCAATATAAAACGCGCCGAGGAGGTTTTGCGAAATTCCAAGGGCCTGCTGGAACAGCGCATACAGATGCGCACGGCGGAGCTGGTGCGCGCTAACAACCAACTGAGGCGTGAAATCGAGGAACGGCGAAGGATAGAAGAGACGTTGCGTCACTCCGAAAGCGAAATGCGATTGTTGTCTGTACAACTTCTGACCGCACAGGAAGTGGAGCGCAAACGCATAGCCGCCGAGCTGCATGACGGTATCGGGCAGTCCTTGAGCGCCATTAAGTTCAGCGTGGAAAACGCTATCGGCCTGTGGGCCTCCCGATGCAGCGAGCCCGAAGTAACGCAATTGCACAAGATCATATCGATGATGCAGGGGGCCATCGAGGAGGTCCGCAGAATATCGATGGATCTGCATCCTTCAACGCTTACCGACTTAGGTATCGTTCCCACGATCGCCTGGTTTTGCCGCGAGTTTCGCTCCATCTACAGCGGTATTCAACTTGAGACGATAGTCGATCTCGAAGAAACCAACGTGCCTGTACCCCTTAAGACGATTATGTTCCGCATCATCCAGGAGGCCCTGAATAATATAGTCAAGCATGCCAAGGCGGATCAGATACGCATTCATCTTGGTCGGATCGGTTCGAACATCGAACTTGTCATCCAGGATAATGGTGTTGGATTCGATCTCGGCTTGCTCGCGCAGCGTGAAGCCAAAGACAAGGGTTTCGGTATCACTGGAATGCGGGAGAGAGCGGATTTTTCCGGCGGAAGCTTCGTCATCACTTCCTCGGCGGAAACCGGCACGATCGTATCTGTTTCCTGGGCATGTCAGGCCCACGCAGATGTTGGACAAGTTATGAGGCTGGACACTGTTAGCTCGTCGACAACTTAGCGCAGGCGGTTGAAATGGATGAATACCACTTAAGTATGCGCTCTTTATTCTATGGAAGATAAATTTAACCAAACCCCAGACCGACCACGGGCAGGTATTTTTATCGTAGAGGATCACACTATCGTGCGCGAGGGTCTGCGGGCGCTATTGTCCCTGGACCCTAACATCGAGATCGTGGGTGAAACCGGCAACGGTCACGATGCGATCAGGCTGGTGGCAGCGTGCAAACCATCACTGGTGCTGATGGACTTGTCCATGCCGGATATGAATGGGATGGAGGCGACGCGGGAAATAAAACGGCGCAACCCTGAGGTCAAGATCATAGTATTGACCGTACATAAGACCGAGGAGTATGTGCGCGCCACCCTCCAGGCCGGGGCCAATGGCTATGTGTTGAAGGATGCGACCCATTCGGAACTCAAATTAGCCGTCAAGAGTGTGCTTGAGGGAAAGATATATCTCAGCCCAGGTATCTCTGATCTGATCATCGGGGGTTTCCTCGATGGTGGTGTGGTCAACACTAAGTCGGCATGGGATACGCTTACGCATCGTGAACGCGTGGTGCTGAAATTAATCGCTGAAGGGCGCCAGAACAAGAAGATTGCCGATCACCTCTGCATCAGTGTCAAGACTGTCGAGAAGCACCGCTCCAATCTCATGAAAAAATTAAATTTACATAACACCGCCGCTATCACTGCTTTCGCTATCGAAAAACAATTGGTCACAAAATAAACACCAGCTTGTCGGCGTTATGTTCCCTTGCGCCGGGCAGCGCCGAATAGGCCCAGAGTGGCTGAAGCAAGTAACCATAAAGAGGCAGGCAGCGGTATCGGTGTGATGCGTGTGGAGTATGTTAGGTTGTCCACGACAAAATGCGGGTCGGTGTTGCTGACGCTGAAGACCACTTTATCGAAGGCCGCGGCGCTAAGCGCCATTTCATTCCACACGCCGAAGTTTGCCGTGATGGACGTGGTGCCCACCAGGGCATCGCCCAGGTAAGCCGTGAGGCGTGCGTTGCCACTGGTTCCGGCAAAATCCCATTTGAAAAAGTTAATTGCGTTATCGAATAGCACGGTTTCCGGCGGGGTCACACCCACGTTGCCGTTAAACGCCAGGAAATTCGATGTGCCATGGGTGTAACTCAAAGGCACGCCTTCGAAATTGCTGTAGCAGTCCAATACCACGCCGCTGCCTTGAAAATGTACGCCCAATGCAGCGTATCGTTCGCTCAGTGCAGTCCCATGGGCGAAGAGGCTGGGGGCACGAAAATCATCGAAAGAAATCAACGAGGCGTGGGCATCGAGGGAACACAGTAAAGATGTTGTGCAGAATACGAAACTGACGGCGATACGTTTGTTCACGGACACTCTCCTTCTAATCCTGAATCTACCCCTCGAGATCCAACATTCCTGCAAGCCACTTAAGGCCGCTGAGCTTGTTGCACCTCAGCGGCGTGGCATTCAGTCAGGAACGCTAAACTCGACTGATTCACCTAGGCCCTATTTTTTTGGCCAACATACTGGCCTTATAATATATTTGAGACAACATCGTTTTGTATTGCAATCCGAGATTGAGCGCGGTCTTAGCGAAGGCGGGAACGGCATTTTAAGCTCAGTCGATTCGGATCAGTGGAATCCGGCAATACCCGAATACGCATTCATTAGACAGAAACCCGCCACACAACACAATCTCTAAAATAGGTGGATAGTATCCGGAATATTATACACAAATATAATCATATAGTTACATATGTCTAGGACCACTGGAAACCCTCGGGTATAACGCCCGAGTGACCATAAAACAGCTCGGGAGGCTTATTCCACGACGGCAATCATTCCTGTCATCTCTTCATGCCCCGTGCCGCAAAATATGTCGCAGAAGAAGGTGAAGTGCCCCACCTTGCCGGGCACGATGTGCACCCGGGCGGTGTGCCCGGGAAAGATGTCGGCACGTAGTCCCAGGTCGGGTACATTAAATCCCATCAACACATCCTCCGTGGTGAACTCCAGAACCACCGGTACGTCCCGCTTGAGGGTGATCATGGCGGGGGTGAAGGCGAATTTCTTCGCCGACACCCGGATGACTTGTTCCTTGGGTTGGGCCGTCACCCAGGCGGATGTCGCCACCGCGCCCAGGAGCAGCACGACCGATATCGGTATCAGGTTGAATCCGCGTGAGTTAAGCGTCATTGGCTATCCTTTCGGCACGGGATGTTCGGTGAGGACGTAGTCGGCCTTTTTCACTTCGGCCTCGACACTCCGGAACCCGAGGCCCTTATAGGGATGTGCCGGGTCCCACGGCAGCGGTGCGCGCTTCGGCTGTGAACCCGGGGCGGGCAGGGGGAAGATGAGCGAGTTCGCGGCGTGATGGGCGATGTGTCCGGTCATGTGATGGTGCTCCTGGTGGATGTGCCCGTAGAACACCGTGACGTTGGCATGCGGCATGAGCAGGTCGATCGCCGCCGCGCCATCGCGCGTGGCCCAGTCCCACTGGGGATAAAGGTCGAACAGCGGGCGATGGGTAAAGACCACGATCCTGGCGTCCTTCGGTTGCTGTTTCAGATCCGCCGCCAGCCACGCAAGCTGTTCGTCGCCGATGCGTGCCGCGGGATCGGACACGTTGTCCAGCGCGATGAAGTGCACGCCCTTGTGATCGAAGGTGTAATGGGTGTCGCCAAAGAACTCGCGATACGCCTCGCCCTTGTCGAGGGAGGCGTCGTGCTCGCCCGGCATGAAGCGTAGATTCTTCACGTTGAGGCCGCCGACGATCTCGCGGAACTCGGCCATGCGCCGGCGACGTTCTTTCGGATCGTCCGTGGTGTGAGTAAGATCCCCGGTGAACACGATAAAATCCGGCTGCTCAGACAACGCATTAACCGCGGCGACCGCCTTTTTGAGCGTGTTTTTCGCCTCCGGGTTGGGTGGCCCGGCAAAACCCCAGTGGCTATCGGATAACTGGACAAAAAAGAAATCGTCATATGCAGCGGCTTTACCCGCCTTTTTGTCCGCCGCGCCGACGGTACCACCCAGGCCGGACGCAAACACCACACCGCCCAGGCCGACCAGTTTCAGAAATTGCCGCCGATTTTGTTGCATAGTGTTCTCCTTGTGACAGGGTTTTAGGGGGACTGTAACCTGCGTTACCGGCCCGACGCCGGGAATATTCCCGTGGGTGAGGAAATGTGTGTCACGGGAATAAAATCGCCTTGCCGCCGGTACTACTCAAAGGACTGGAGGAATGACCGTGCCGGGTTGTGGCAATACAGCCGACCCGGAATATACTGTTTGTTGATGGAATAAGTCGGCGTTTATAGTGGTATTGGATAACGAGTCCACGGGAGAAGGTTTGAACGAGCAGACGAAAACCCGGCGCTTCGAGGTTATGGTATTGCCGCATATGAATGCGGCCTACAACCTGGCTCGCTGGCTGACGCACAACGATCATGATGCGCACGATATCGTGCAGGAGGCCTACTTGCGCGCTTTCAAGTTTTTCGACGGGCTGCGCGGCGACAGTGCCCGAGCGTGGTTGCTGGGCATCGTGCGCAACACCTTTTACACCTGGCTGGAGCAGCACCGCAAACACGACGTGAACACGTCCTTCGACGAAGAGTCGCACAGCCTGGAAAGTGCCGCGCCGAGTCAGCCGGAGGGTAACCCGGAGATGATATTGGCGCGCGCCGATAACACGCGCCTGCTGAACAAGGCATTGGCCAGGTTGCCGCTTGAATTTCGTGAGGTGGTGGTGTTGCGCGACATCGAGGACTTGTCGTACAAAGAGATCGCCGAGGTCTCCGCCATACCCATCGGTACGGTGATGTCGCGCCTGGCGCGTGGGCGAAAATTATTGCTGGCGGATATCGGGCTCAGCAAACAGGGGTCATGTGATGGACTGTAACGAAGCAATAGAACTGCTGCCGGCGCAGGTCGACGGTGAACTCGGGCCGCGCGATGCGCTGCGGATCGAGCAGCATCTGCAAGGCTGTGCAGCCTGTCGCGTGGAATACGCACAGCTCGTCGCAGTGCGTGCGGCGGTGAAAGAACACGCCACCTATTTTACCGCACCCCACGATCTGGCGCGCCGCATCGGGCGCGCGCTACCCGCAGCGCCGGTGCCGCGCGCGCGCCGTACATGGGATTGGACCAATGCCGGCGCACTGTTGGCGGCCATGGTGGCGGTCGCGTGGAGCCTCGGGCTTTATTTGACGCTACCCACGGGCGCGGACCGGCTGGCGGATGAAGTCGTCGCCGACCATGTGCGTTCGATGATGTCGGACCATGCGACCGATGTGGCATCCACCGATCAACATACGGTCAAGCCCTGGTTCAATGGCAAGCTGGATTTCTCGCCGCCGGTGAACGACCTGACCTCGGAAGGATTTCCCCTGGTCGGCGGCCGCCTGGATTATCTCGACCATCGACCGGTGGCGGCCCTGGTGTATCGGCATAACCAGCACGTGATCAATCTGTTCGTGGCGCCCGTGCCCGCCGGCAAAAATGTTGACCCGCAACAGCTGACGCGCCAAGGTTATCACCTCATCCACTGGGTGCAGGGCGGTATGGATTTTTGGGCAGTGTCGGATGTGGAAACTGTGCAGTTGGACAAATTCAAGAATCTGATTACGGCGCGCGCTCAGCCGGCATGACCGTTACTGTCTGGTTGGCGCTGGGTGTGTAGAGTTTTCCAGCTACTCACTCAATGAAACCCCGCGACGAATGTCAGGTGTCGTCCGTCTCGGGATCGAAACGTAATGCCCCCTGCGCGTCGTAATTCTCCGGATTCGCCAATGGGGTATCCCAACCGAGCAAGACGCCCGCCAACATCGCCCGCACCTGGGCCTTGTCGACGCCGTACATGGCGTTGAGTTCATCGGCGGTTTTGGAGGTGGCGACACGGTAGTAAGCCGGGGCGCCGGAACGGATGGCGATGGTTTCACCGGTGGTCGGGAGATTGGCAAACGCGATGCCTGGCAAGAGGGAAAGCGTGGAAAGCATTTTTCTCATGGGGCTGCTCCTTAGTAGCGGTAGCGCGATTCTATGGGTCCATCGTGTGATTGAACGATCATTATTTGCCGCGGGCCGTGTATGGACCCGGAGACAGGGAAGACGAACCGTATATTCCCATGGACCCGATAAATCGCCGATTGTTCGCCACTGCCGGCCAGATCGCCGAGTTTTCAGACGAACGGAGGGCATCGGGGTGGTGGCATCGGGGCTGTCCGTGGCGGTCTGCTTTAAATTCATCCCGTGGGCGCCATGTGTTAGATTAATCTGGGCGGGGAGCTTGAGCAGGAGTTTACCGATACCATATTAAGGTATCATGACGCGTTGCCCCGACGCCTTGGATTTCGCTCAAAAAACGCACAATTCAGCCAGGAAAACACCATGCCGTCGGCACAGGAACGGGCCACCGCGTTGGCCCAGGAAATAAAAAAAGCCATGCTGGAGGCCAAGGCTGCGGAGGCCCGTGCAGAGCGCCTGGGCGAGGAACTGAGGCTCGCCCTGGTGGAGGCGCAGGTCCAGGCCGAAGCGGCCAGAACAATCGTCGAGTATCCGGTGGGGCGGTACGAATGCAAAGGGTGCAAGCAGAGCACGATCTTTTCGGAATCCTACCGGGAACTACCCCCCTGCGACAACTGTGGGCGGCGCGAATACCTCGGTGCTGAACCTAAAATTACTATCATTGCGCCACCGTCACCGAAGAAATACTCCGCTGGGATGTATGGGTGTCAGGATTGCCGCGGTCGTGTGGCCTTGGCGGAGGATACCGACACACTCTCTTCTTGCGAGCTGTGCGGGACCGGCAGACTCACGGCGCTGTGAGTGGCAGGGTCGGGACCTGGCGCTGGCGTGTGTTTCGCTGCCAGCGACGACGCACAGCCGGAGAGTCAGCAGCGAAACACCCGCCTGTGGACGCGGACCGGATCACGGCATCTCATGCCGGCACGCACGACCAGACCCAGCTTGACTCAGAAGCTAGCCATGATCGCCGCCGAGAAGATGGTGACTTTGTTGTCCAGGGTGACGGGAGTCGACTCATGGTCGTACCTGGTGAATTGAGCAGCAGCAGAAAGAGCCCTTAAATTATTCCGGTTCCCCCTGGCGACCGACCGCGGCCGGGGTCTGGCGCCGCACCCAGGCGGCCAGGTCTGTGGCAGTGAGCGGCCGGGAGATGAGGAAGCCCTGGCCAAACTCGCATTCCAGGCCGCGTAAACAGGCTAACTGCGCCTCGGTCTCGATACCTTCCGCCACCACTTGCATGCCCAGCCCACGCGCCATGGCGCGGATGGTGGCCGCGATCTGTACGTCGCCGGGCTGGTCGGGGATGTTGCGTACAAACGATCGATCGATCTTAAGCACGTCGAAAGGCAGTTTCTGCAGATAGCTCAGGCTGGAATATCCGGTGCCGAAATCGTCCAGGGCCAGACGTATGCCCATGTCGCCGAGCCGCTTGAGGGTGTGGCGGACATCGTCGGTCAACACCAGCAACGCACCCTCGGTGATCTCCAGTTCGAGCAGGTTAGCATCCAGTCCGCTCGTGGACAACGCGCGCTCCACGCCGGCCATTATCCGGCCGAGCTGGATCTGGCGCGACGATACATTCACCGACATGCGTAGTGGCGCCATGCCCGCCTGTTGCCACGCGCGCGCCTGCCGGCAGGCCTCGGTCAGCACCCAGTCTCCGATCGGCAGGATCAGGCCGGTATCCTCTGCCATGGGTATGAATTGATCGGGGGGCACGTCACCATGTTCGGCGTCATGCCAGCGCAAG
>JAYUFH010000124.1:0-6033 GCA_043738765.1 Pseudomonadota bacterium
CCGATGCGCCGCTCCGCGGAGACAAATCCTTTTCCTGCACTGCTCCCGCATCTGCCGGCGGCGGCCTGTCCTGATAAGAAACCTTGCCGTCTTTACCGACCCACCTGTAAAGCTTATCCGCATGTGCGGTGGACACCGCCAATGCGGCGGCAATCAACAAATATGTGACAGTTTGTCTCATGGTTAAATCCTCAGATGCATACCACCGAGCTTCTTGCGATTTACCTCGCGCAGCCATGTCACGCCGGCGAAGAAACCTATTACCAGCATAGCAAAAGAAAACGCGCTCCACCCCAGGCTGAACCAGGCGTATTCGGCCACGCGTTGGCCGTTGGCCTGTGGCAGCGGTGCGGCGGGCGTAGCCGCGGGTACCGGCGTCACACCCTGCTGGGGAACGGGTGTGGGCGGTGGGATTTGGCCGGCAAATTTCTCTGCTTGAGCGGTCTTTTCCGCGAGCTTTCGAGCCAGTTCCGCGGACTTGGCGGTTTCCTGGACCAGGGTGGTCTGTGCCTTGTCCACCTGGGCTTTAAGCGTATTCAGCTGACTCTTTAAACCTTCCAGTTGCAGGCGGGCGGGGGGATCCGCGGACAAGACGCCGGCATCCATCCATCCCTCGGTGCCGTCGGCATCGCGCACCCGGGCAAAACCCGCCATGCGCTCCAACACCTCGAGCACCGTGCCGGTAGACACGATCTTGAGCGGCGGGCCGTCTTTGTTCGGTTGCGTGCGTATGCCCGCCTGGATCTTGTCCGACACATAAGCGGTTTCCGCCAACGCCATGCGCGGCAGACACAACGCCAACAGTATTAGTATCCCTAACCCTCTTACCGACATCGTATTTCCCCTAGTCATGCGGCCAGCCCGGAATGCCGCAACAGGGCATCGATGCTCGGTTTGCGGCCGCGGAATTTTACGAATAACTCCATGGGCTCATAAGTGCCGCCCTGTTCCAATATGCTGTGCAGAAACTCTTCGCCGGTGCGGCGATCGAACACGCCATTCTCCTCGAACTTGCTGAAGGCGTCCGCCGACAACACCTCGGCCCATTTGTAGCTGTAGTACCCCGCCGCATAACCCCCGGCGAAAATATGCGAGAAGCCGTTATGAAAGCGGTTGAAGGCCGGTGGCATCATTACCGCCACCTCGCTGCGGACTTCGTCCAGGAGCTGCAGGACACTCTTGCCACCGTCCGGATCAAAGTCACTGTGCAGGCGCATATCGAACAACGAGAATTCGATCTGCCGCACCATCTGCATGGCCGATTGGAAATTCCTCGCGGCGATCATCTTGGTGTACAAATCGTCCGGCAGGGCGGCGCCGGTCTGGTAGTGACGCGCCAAGCGGTCGAGGGCCTGGCGTTCCCAGCACCAGTTTTCCATGAACTGGCTCGGCAGCTCCACCGCGTCCCAGGCGACGCCATTGATGCCGGCGACACCGATGTAATCCACCCGCGTCAGCATGTGGTGCAGGCCGTGTCCAAACTCGTGAAACAGCGTGGTGACTTCGTCGTGGGTGAGCAAGGCGGGCTTGTCGCCTACGGTTGGCGTGAAGTTGCAAACTAAATAGGCCACGGGAATCTGTATGTCGGCACCGGCGCGCTTGCGGCTGATGCAATCGTCCATCCACGCGCCGCCGCGTTTGCCCGGGCGCGGGTGCAGGTCCATGTAAAAACGCCCGCGCACTTCCTGTTCGGCGTCGCGGATTTCGTAAAAACGTACGTCCGGGTGCCAGGTCTCGACGTTGTTGAGGCGCGTTATCTTAAGGCCATAGAGCCGATCCACCACCTCGAACATGCCTTGAATGGCCTGGTCCGCGGGGAAGTACGGCCGCAGGTCCTCATCTGAAAAGGCGTAGCGTTCTTGCCGCAGTTTTTCCGAGTAGTAGGCAATGTCCCACGACTCCAGGTCGCGCGCGCCGAAGCGCTGGTGGGCGAATTCGCGCAGCTCCTTAAGTTCACGTTGGGCCACCGCAAGGGAGCGCGCCGCGAGATCGCGCAAAAACTCCAGCACCTCGTCGGTGCTTTGCGCCATCTTGGTGACCAGGGACAGCGCTGCATAATCACTGTAGCCCAGCAGGCGCGCCTTCTCCCGCCGCAGGCGCAGCAGGCGCTCGATGATGGCGGCATTGTCCCAACGACCGGCGTTCGGACCCTGCTCGCTGGCGCGCGTGACATAGGCCTCGTACATCTGCCGGCGCAGTTCGCGGTCATCCGCATAGGTCATGAGGGGGAGATAGGACGGGCCGTGCAGGGCGAATATCCAACCGGGCTGGTTTTTTTCTTCCGCCGCCTGACGCGCGGCGCTCACGGCACTCTCCGGCAGGCCGGCGAGGCGCTGTTCCTCGGTAACCGCCAGCTGCCAGCCGTTAGTGGCGTCGAGGACGTTTTCGTCGAACTTACTGGTGAGGCTGGACAGCTCCTGCTGGATGTCCTTATAACGCCGTTTATCTTCATCGTTGAGTTCGGCGCCGGCGAGACGGAAGTCACGCAGGTCGTTGTCGATAATCTTTTTCTGCGCCGGGCTGTAACTGGGATATTCCGGACCCGCGGCAATCGCCTTGTAGGCGCTGTACACGCGCTCGTCCTGACCGAACTCGGTGGAGTAGGCGCTGAGTTTCGGCAGGCAGTCGTTATACACCGTGCGCAGCGCCTCATTGTTCATCACGGCGTTGAGGTGCGACACCGGCGACCACAGACGGCTCAGGCGCTCGCCCATGTCCTCGATGGGCTGCACGAAGTTGTCCCATGTATAGCCAACGCCGGCGCTGAGCAGGGCCTCGCGCTCGGCGCGGTTGCGCGCCAGCATTTCATCCAGCGCCGGTTCCACGTGCCCCGGGCGTATGTCGTTGAAATGCGGCAGGCCGCTGAAATCCAGCAGGGGGTTGGTGGTTTTACTCGTCTTTTGAATCATGCTGCGGTAGCCTTCGCGGATGCGGTCGTGTGCGCGGCCTAATCTAACATGGTTTGACGCGCGACGAAAAACCCCCACCACCGGATGGCGCCTGTGAATACCACTCATCCCTACGAGGCGTTGACCCCGGACCGTATCCTGGACGCGGTCGAAGGCTTCGGTCTGCGTTGCACCGGCGGCCTGCTGGCCCTCAACAGCTATGAAAACCGCGTTTACCGCGTGGACACGGAGGAGAGCGGCCCGCTGGTGGCCAAGTTCTATCGCCCGGCGCGCTGGAGCGACGCCGCCATCCTGGAGGAGCACGCCTTTGTGCGTGAACTCGCCGAGGCGGAAATTCCGGCGGTCTGTCCCTTGGTGCGGCAGGACGGTCTCACCCTGTGCGAGCACGCCGGCTTTCGTTACACCCTCTTTCCCTGGCAACCGGGACGCGCGCCGGAACTCAACACTGCCGACGAGCGGCGCATGCTCGGCCGCTATCTGGGGCGGCTGCACCGCGTCGGCCGCGCGGCGCGCTTCGAGCACCGCCCGACCCTGACGGTCGATAGCTACGGCCACGAGTCGGTGGCCTACCTATTAGATAAACAGTTCATCCCCGGTTATCTGCAACCGGCCTACCGCAGCCTCACCGAGCAACTGCTGCGCGCCATCGAGGCGACGTTTGCCGCGGTCGAGCCGCGTCACTTGCGCCTGCACGGCGATTGTCATCTCGGCAACCTCCTCTGGTCCGGAAACGGCGCGCACATCGTCGACTTCGATGACTGCCGCACAGGTCCGGCGATGCAGGATCTGTGGATGCTGCTGTCCGGCGAGCGCGCCGACATGCAGCAACAACTGACAGCAGTGCTCGAAGGCTACACCCAGTTCATGGACTTCGACCCCGGGGAACTCAGCCTGATTGAACCCCTGCGCACCCTGCGCCTGCTGCACTACAGCGCCTGGCTCGCGCGCCGTTGGGACGATCCCGCCTTCCCGCATAATTTCCCCTGGTTCAACACCACGCGCTATTGGGAGGAACAGGTGCTGGCGCTGCGCGAACAAGAGGCATTGCTGAACGAAGCGCCCCTGGTCTGGCTCGACTGAGCCACCCCCGCCGATTACTCCACTGCGACTTTCGCGTATGCTTGCGCGATGCTCGACATGAAACGTAATGTTGGATTGCTGGCTGCCTGCCAGGCCCTCATGATGACGGCCAATGTGCTGCTCATCACCACCTCCGCCCTGGTGGGACAGCGCCTGGCCGACCACCAGGGGCTACCCGAGTCCCTCGCCACCCTGCCCTTGGCGGTGCAGTTCCTCGCCACCATGCTCACCACCATTCCGGCATCACTGCTGATGAAGCAGATCGGACGGCGCGCCGGTTTTCTCCTCGGCAGTAGCGTGGGCCTGGCGGGCGCGGCCCTCGCGGCTTACGCTATCCAGCAGCAAAGTTTTATTTTGTTCGCCACGGCCACCGCACTGTTCGGCGTCAACAACGGTTTCGGTACCTACTATCGTTTCGCCGCCGCCGACAGCGCTACAGCGGATTACCGCGCCACGGCTATCTCTTACGTCATGGCGGGCGGCGTGCTGGCCGCCCTGCTCGGCACCAACCTGGCCAACTGGACCCGCGACCTGCTGGCCAGCGCACCCTTCGTTGGCAGTTACCTGGTGCTCATCGTTCTCTACACGCTGACACTGGCTGCGACCAGCCTGCTCCGCATCCCGCGCCTGGACGCCTCGACACGCCAGCACTCCGGGCGCCCACTGCGCGAGATCGTCGCGCAAAAGGCCTTCATCGTGGCGGCCGCCGCGGCGATGCTCGGCTACGGCGTCATGTCCCTGGTGATGACCGCGACACCCCTGGCAATGCACGCCCATGCCCACAGTTTTTCCAGCACCGCCTTCGTCATCGAGTGGCATGTGCTCGGCATGTTCGCGCCATCGTTTTTCACCGGCCACCTGATCCGCCGCCTGGGTGTAGCCAACGTGATGCTCACCGGCGCCTTGTTCAACGGCCTGACCGTCGCCATCAATCTCTCCGGCACCAGCGAGACACACTTCTGGGCGGCATTGTTCTTCCTCGGCGTCGGCTGGAATTTTCTGTACGTCGGCGGCACCACCCTGCTGACCGAGTCCTACGACGAACAGGAAAAGGCCAAGGTCCAGGCGCTCAACGACTTCCTTATCTTCACCACCGCTACCGGCGCCATACTCACCGCCGGTGTATTGCAGCACGTGTACGGCTGGCGCGTGGTCAACCTCGGCGTGCTGCCCCTGATCGTGGCGATACTGGTTGCAGTGTTATGGCTGAAGCGCCGCCATCGCAGCGAACCGATACAGCACACCGCGACCATTGTTAAGGTGGCGTGCCCGCCCTAAGAACCATTATTACGGTGGCGTGCCCGCCCTAAGAGCCATTATCACGGAGGAAATCTGATCCATGGCCATCCGACCTTATAAAGGAATATCCCCCAGCCTTGGCGCCGGCGTCTACGTCGATACCCAGGCCGCTGTCATCGGCGACGTCAGTATCGGCGCCGACAGTTCCATCTGGCCCATGTGCTCCCTGCGCGGCGACGTGAACCACATCCGCATCGGCGAACGCACCAGCATTCAGGATGGCAGCGTTATCCACGTCACCCATCAACACGCAGCCCGCCCCCAGGGCAACGCCACCCTCGTCGGCAGCGATGTCACCGTCGGGCATAAAGTCATCCTGCACGGCTGCACAGTGGAGGACCTGTGCCTCATCGGCATGGGCGCCATCGTGCTCGACGGCGCCGTGGTACGTTCCCATGTGCTGCTCGGTGCGGGATCGCTGGTGGGCGAAGGCAAAGAGCTGGAGGGCGGTTATCTGTGGCTCGGCCGTCCGGCGAAGCGCATGCGCGAACTCACGCAAGCGGAAATGAAGTGGTTCGAGTATTCGGCGAAACATTACGTGAAACTCAAGAACGATTATTTGTAGGCTGGGCGACCGCCAGGCGAGCCCATGGATGGGCGAGGTGGAGCGCTGTCGGGAACAGGTGCCGAGAGGGTGGAAGTACTGGCGCCAGGCCCCTTGGGGCAAACGCAGGAGCAGTTTCCGGTGCATTGCCCACCGTGCGGGGCATCGATCACCTTCCGCTGGTGGGCGATGCCCACCCTA
>JAYUFH010000125.1:0-2275 GCA_043738765.1 Pseudomonadota bacterium
CTGGATGTCGGGGTTGTGCACGACGATCATGTCGGGCTTCTCGGTGATGACCTGCGTCAGCGCCTGGGCGCCGGCCTCGGTCGACCAGTTCGGGTCGCGGATGTCGAATTTGTAGCCGAGAGTCTCTGCCTGGCGGCGCATCACGCCGGCCCAGGCCTGGGTCAGGTCGAGGCCCATGCCCAGGGGTATGAAGACCACTCGCTTGCCCTTGAAGGCGTTGTAGAAGGAAGCGCGCGACGGGTCGTCCACGCCACTGAGGGCCGATGCCGGGCTGGAATGGGAAATGATCGAGGCGGCCACGAGGGCGAGTGCGAGTGTGCTTTTCATTGCGTTGTCTCCGGCGGATGGTTGATGGTGGATGGTGGACGGTTGATGAAATTTGTGCGCTTAGATATCGCCTTGCTGAGCCGTTTGTTCATCGCGCGGATTGATGAAGCCGTCGGCCACGATCGCGCCCAGGAGAATCAGGCTCTTGATGATGTTTTGAATCGTGTAGGGGATATCGAAGATCGTCATGCCGTTCACGAGCGTGCCGATGAACAGGGTTCCGACGATCACGTTGCGAACCCGACCTCGGCCGCCGCTGAGGCCGACCCCCCCGAGGACGACGACCAAAATGATGTCGTAGATCAACGTCGAGTTGACGATCCGTGTGTTCATCGCGGCGACGGAGGTCGCCAGGATCAGCCCGGCTGCGACTGCGACGAATCCCGAGATCAGGTACTGCAACATGAGCGTCGGGCGCACCGGGATGCCTGCGATGCGTGACGCTTGGTGGTTGTCGCCGATCGCGTAGAAAAAGCGTCCCACCTTGGTTCGAGTCAGCAGGAGGCTGACGGCTCCGCAAAACACGACGAGAAGCAGCACCGCTGCGGGAATCCCGAAGATCTTTCCCGAGCCTATCGACGCGAGCGCACCGAAGTTGGCAGGCATGTAGATCGCATCGGTCGGCACCAGTTGGGACTTGCCGATGCCATAGATGAACGTCCCCATCGCCAACGTGCCGAACAGTGCGGGGACTTCCACATAGGCAATCAGGAAGCCTGTGATCAACGACATGCCCAGCGCAAAGGCAAAGCCTGCCGCCACTGCCGACGGCACTGACCAGCCTTGGTTGGTCAGCTGAAAAATCCAGGCGACCGAGATGGCCATGGTGGCCACCATCGAGAGATCCACACCCCGCCCGATCACCACCACCGCCATCCCCAGGGCGAGTATTCCAAGCACCGAGACGTCGCGAATCAGGGTGAGGATGTTTTGCGCAGTGGCGAACTTCGGAACCGTCAGGCAAAAGACAGCGAACAGCGCTATGGCCAGGACCAGAACAATGCGTTCCTGATCAAGCTGGAGCTTCATGGACAACCTCATACCGGCCCGCCTTGCCGCCCCGTGCTAGCGGCCCGACCCTGCGGGGCCGTGCACAGTCATGGCCGCAGGGTGCGCGTCATCACGACGCGTGCTGAACTCCAGCGGACGTTTCATGCTTGTCTCCGTCTTGATGGCGCCATGCGGGCCGATGAGACGAGTCTAGGAACGACGCAGACTCTAGACAACCGAGTTTATCGAGTCGATTATCCTGTTAGGACGCATAATTAGTCGGCTCAATCTCCGTAGCGCCGCCCGTCGCCCGTCGTGGTCACTTGCTGCGCTTGGATGAATTCTGCAGGGCTGACTGGGTAGCGTCGTATGGCAGGCGCGGCTCGCAGTAGTCCATGCCGCTTCAGCCCTGCCACTGCACGTTCTCGGCCCGGCGTTCGACGGGTTCCTCGTCGCTGAGGTTGAAGCTGTTCTTCAGGTACAGCAGGCTGACCATCAAGCGTATGGGCAGACGCGGGCAGCCGGCCGGGTTGCTACCGCCGCCGAACTCGCCGTCGAATGTGCCGGTCAAATATTGGTCGATCACACGCTTGGCCGGCTTCCCCTGTGGGCCAGCTTGGGCGCCACTGTCGCTTCGATCGAGGCCCACGGCGGCCGCGTGGACGACACCGCCAGCGGATGCTGCAGATCGATCATCTGGTCCAGGTGCGAGCGAAAGAAGTCCGGCGTGCTCATCCTCAATTTCCCCAGAAATCAGGCCACTGGAATATCCAATTCAGCGGACCTAGGATGCAAGATTTACGCCGCAAAGCGAGCGCTCATGCGGGTTGTGGGTGAATTGCAGGGCCGACTCTGTACCCAGTGAACACGTAGTGCGCCGGCGAAACCGGCAAGGAGTAAAGGGTGCAAGTCCCTGACAACAAAGAAGCAGCGAGTCATGTTGTCCCCGAGTCATGCG
>JAYUFH010000126.1:0-6016 GCA_043738765.1 Pseudomonadota bacterium
CGCCACAATGACCTTCAAGCCCGCCCCGCGCATCCGCGAGATTCCTTATAACTACACCTCGTTCTCCGACCGGGAAATCGTTATCCGACTGCTGGGCACGGAAATGTGGGATGTCCTTAATACATTACGCGGCGAACGCGTCACCGGCCGCTCGGCGCGCATGCTGTTCGAGGTGCTGGGGGATATCTGGGTCATCACGCGCAACCCCTACATCCAGGACGACCTGCTGGAGAACCGCAAGCGTCGCGCGCTTCTGGTGCAGGCACTGCATCACCGCCTCGATCAAATCGAGAAACGCTCCAACGCCAATGCCCTCGCCCTCAAACTGACGCAACGCGCGCGCGCCGCTGTCGGTGACTTCGAGACCTGGTTCCCGCAGCAGGAGGTGCTGCGCCGGCGCGTGCGGCGCGCGTTGGCGCGGGTCACGCGCGCCGACAACATCGACTTCAGCGGACTGGCGCGGGTGTCCCACGTGACCGATGCCTCCGACTGGCGCGTGGAGTATCCCCTGGTGGTGGTCAACCCCGACACCGAAGCCGAGATGGCGCGGGTGGTCGGCGCCTGCCGCGATCTCGGCCTGCCCGTCATTCCCCGCGGTGGCGGCACCGGCTATACCGGCGGGGCGGTGCCCATCCGTGCTGACTGCGTCATCATCAACACGGAAAAACTCGAGGCCCTGGGGCCGGTGACGCTGCGGCGTCTGCCGGGGGTGGATCACGACGTCGCGACGATTCGCGCCGAGGCCGGCGTGGTGACCCAGCGCGTGTCGCAACGCGCCGAGGCCGGTGGCTATGTGTTTGCCGTGGACCCCACGTCGCAGGACGCCTCGTGCATCGGCGGCAACATCGCCATGAACGCCGGCGGCAAAAAGGCCGTGCTGTGGGGCACCACCCTGGACAACCTGGTGTCGTGGCGCATGGTGACACCGGATGCCCACTGGCTGGAAGTGGAACGTCTCAATCACAATCTCGGCAAGATCCACGAACAGGAGACCGTCAGCTTCCGCCTGCAGCGCTACGCCGCGGACGGCCGCACACCCCTGGGCGAAGCGCGGGTGCTGAACCTCCCCGGCCGCAGCCTGCGCAAGGCGGGCCTCGGCAAGGACGTGACCGACAAATTTCTCGGCGGCCTGCCGGGCGTACAGAAAGAAGGTTGCGACGGCCTGATCACCTCGGCGGTGTTCGTGCTGCACCGCATGCCGGCCTTCATCCGCACCGTATGCCTGGAGTTCTTCGGCGCGGACCTGCGGCGCGCGGTGCCGGCCATCGTGGAAACGAAAAATTATCTCGACACCCTGGAGTCGGTGCAGCTCGCCGGCATGGAGCACTTGGATGAGCGCTACGTGCGCGCCGTCAAGTACTCCACCAAGGCGCCGCGCAGCACCCTGCCCAAGATGGTGTTGTTGATAGACATCGCCGGCGACGAGGAGGAAGCGGTGGCCGCCGCCGCCTCTGCCGTGGTGCGCCTGGCCAACGCGCGCGACGCCGAGGGCTTTATCGCGGTGAGTCCGGAGGCGCGACGCCGCTTCTGGCTGGATCGCGCACGCACCGCCGCCATCGCGGCACACACCAATGCCTTCAAGATCAACGAGGACGTGGTCATTCCTTTAGACCGTCTGGCGGACTACAACGACGGCATCGAACGCATCAACATCGAACTGTCCACGCGCAATAAACTGCGCATGGTGGAGGCAGTACAGGACTACCTGGCGGGCAGCCTGCCGGAGCTGAACAAAGTGGTCGCGGGCCAGGCGCCGGCGTTTGAACAGAGCGAGGAAAACCAGACCATACTGGAAGCGAAAAAAACCGCGGCGCTTGCGCATTTGCGCGCCGTCCATGCCCGCTGGACCGGCACGCTGGAACACATGGATGACAAAGCGGCGGATCACCTGCCCTTGCTGGATGAAACGGTGCGCGCCGTTGTCGAGCCGGGGGAAACCCTGTTCAGCCTGTTGCAACGGCGTGTCCTGCGCATCTCTTATCGCCAGCTGGTCGAACGCCACCTCAAGGAGATCTTTGCCGGCCAGGAGATGGAAGGGGTGCGCAACCACCTGGACACCATCCATGCGCGCATGCGTTCCGGCCGCTTGTTCGTTGCCACCCACATGCACGCCGGCGACGGCAACGTGCACACCAACATCCCGGTCAACTCCAACGACTACGCCATGCTGCACGAAGCCGAGCGGGTGGTGGCGCGTATCATGCAGCTGGCCGAGTCCCTGGACGGCGTCATCTCCGGCGAACACGGCATCGGCATCACCAAGATGCAGTTTCTGCACGCCGATACCGTCGCGGCCTTCGCCGACTACAAACGCAAGGTGGACCCGGCCAACCTGTTCAATCCGGGCAAGCTCATGGCGGGCTCCGGCCTGCAGAATGCCTATACGCCGTCACTGAGACTAGTGGAACAAGAGGCCTTGATCCTCGAGGCCAGCGCCCTGGGCGAGCTCAACCACATGGTCAAGGACTGCCTGCGTTGCGGCAAGTGCAAGCCGGTGTGCAATACGCATATCCCGCGCGCCAACCTGCTCTATTCCCCGCGCAATAAAATACTCGCCACCGGCCTCATCATCGAGGCGTTTTTGTATGAAGAGCAGACGCGGCGCGGCATCTCCATCCGCCACTTCGACGAGATGAACGACGTGGCGGATCACTGCACTGTCTGTCACAAGTGTCTCAGTCCGTGCCCGGTGGACATCGACTTCGGCGATGTCTCCATCCGCATGCGCGCCATCCTCAAGGCGCGCGGCAAAAAAAGTTTCAGCATCGGCACCTGGGCGTCCATGGCGTTTCTCAACGTCACCGACCCCACCACCATCAAGCTCATGCGCAAGGGCATGATCCAGTGGGGCTACGCAGCGCAACGCCTGGCCTATCATGCGGCCCGCGGCCTGCGCCTGGTGGACCGGCACAAAGTGCCCGCCGCCAGCAGCGGCCGGACCGCGGTGGTGGCGCAGGTCATCAACTTCGTGCGCAAGCCCATGCCCGCCGGCCTGCCGGCGCAGACCACGCGCGCCATGCTCGGGCTGGAAGACAGCAAGGTGGTGCCGATCGTGCGCGACCCGGCCAAGGTCACGGAGGATTCCGACGCGGTGTTTTATTTCCCCGGCTGCGGCTCGGAGCGGCTGTTCAGCCAGGTGGGCCTGGCAACCCTGGCGATGCTGTACGACGTGGGTACGCAAACCGTGTTACCGCCGGGGTATTTGTGCTGCGGCTATCCGCAGACCTCCGGTGGCGACGAGGAAAAGGGCAAGCAGATTTCCGTCAACAACCAGGTGCTGTTCCACCGCCTGGCGAATACGCTCAACTACCTCGACATCAAAACCGTTATCGTGTCCTGCGGCACCTGCATGGACCAGTTGCAGCAATACCAGTTCAACAAGATCTTCCCCGGCTGCCGCCTGCTGGACATCCACGAATACCTGATGGAAAAAGGCGTCAACCTGGAGGGCGTGAGCGGTGTGCAATACCTCTATCACGACCCGTGTCACACGCCGATGAAGACCTACAACCCGGTGCGCGTGGCCTCGGCCCTCATGGGGCAGAACGTGACCCTGTCCGATCGCTGCTGCGGCGAGGCCGGCACCATGGCGATCTCGCGACCGGATATCGCCACCCAGTTGCGCTATCGTAAACAGGAGGAGTTACAACTCGGGGTGCAACAACTCACCGGCGAGAAACGCGCCGTGAATGGCAACGTGAAGATCCTCACCTCCTGCCCCGCCTGCCAGCAGGGCCTGTCACGCTACGCCGACGATACCGGACTCGAAACGGATTACATCGTGGTGGAACTCGCCAACAAACGACTCGGAGAACACTGGCAGCGCGCCTTCATCGACAAGGCGCGCGCCGGCGGGATCGAGCAGGTATTGCTTTGAAATACCAGTGACATGCGACGGGCAACACTCTGCTGCTTGCCACCCGCTAAGAAACCTCTGAACAGTTCCCTCTCCCTCTCCATAAGGGAGAGGGAACCTAGCTTGATCGTTTCTACCACTTATTCAGAGTTTCCTTAAGTAATTTTTCCACATCCAGCATGCGCATGGCGCCGATGGCCGCCTCCCACGCGCCTTCATGACACAGGCCGCTGATAGCGGCGTTTTCATAACCGTTAAGCGCCGCGGCGATGCAGGCACTGCGCACCGCCTCCGCCATGCGACGGGCCTCGATGCGTGTGTTCTCGTCCATCACTCCTCCTTCACCGGTGTCAGCCTATGCCTGACGATCGTCATTTGTAGGGTGGGCGACCGCCAGGGATGGCGGAAGTGCTGGAAACGCAGGAGCTGTTTCCAGCCATCGCCCACCAGGCAACGTCATCGAAGTCGCGTTCACAGAGTGGTGGCATACACCATGCGCGGCAAGCAGCCGGGCCGCCGTAACTAACAATGAATCAACCCTTCAAGATACAAAACCGCATGTCCGGCAATACCGACCCGCTCACCCCGGGCTTCGCAAAATAGTTCTCCGCCGCGCGACGACAATTGCAGTGCGCGCAGCTTCGGCTTGCCCAGACGTTGCGCCCAATAAGGAACCAGACTGGCGTGTACCGAGCCGGTCACCGGGTCTTCCGCGATCCCGGCGCGCGGGGCGAAAAAACGCGAGACAAAGTCGGCGTCCTGTCCCGGGGCGGTCGTGCAAATACCCAGGCAGTCGAGATGCGAGAGATGCTCCACCTCCGGCCGCAGCCCCGCGATCTGATCCTGGCTATCGAATACCGCAATATAGTCGCGGCCGAGCCACACCTCTTTCGGCGTCACCCCCAGGCCCTGTATCAGCGCATCCGGGGCGTCGACCCGCTTCAGCGTCCATGCGGGGAAATCCATCGAGATCAACTCGCCCTGGCGCACCACACTGAGCTGCCCGCCCTGCGTCGCAAAAACGATGTTGCCGGCCTTGGGGTCGATATACTTGAAAATCGCATAGGCGCTCGCGAGGGTGGCGTGCCCGCACAAATCCACCTCCACCGTGGGCGTGAACCAGCGCAGTCCATAGCCGCCGCGTTGACGCAGAAAGAACGCCGTTTCCGAAAGACCGTTCTCCGCCGCGATGGCCTGCAGGGCGTTATCGGGCAGCCAGGCATCGAGCGCGCACACCCCGGCCGGATTACCGCCGGTCATGGAGCGGGTAAAGGCGTTGATCTGGTAATAGGGGATTTTCATGGCGCGTTTATCGGGTGTCGTTCTTAGCGCGGCGTCGCGGCGTCGCATCCTTGCCCTTACGCGGGCCATGGTGAAAAATACTACCATGCTGCATCTTGTGCGGGAAGAATGCAGATTGGGCTCGCGGACAGCGTTAAGGCTCAGTCCTCATCCACGATCGATGTGGCAACGCGGTAGTCGACCAATTCACGCAGCACTACCGTGGCGTAACTGCCCGGTGGCAACTGAAATCCGATACGCAAGGAGGTGGCATCGATCCATTCCGCCGTCAGGTCCTGTGGCAATAGCCGCAGCGCGCGCCGCTCCTGGCGCAGGCCGGCGGCCGCCAGGCCAGCGGCGAGGTCCGCGTGGCGCGCCAAAACTTCATCCTCCACCTTCCTCACACTAGCGCGCGGCAGCGCCTCGCCTTTTCCCCACAGCGGACCGCTCGGATGGATATCGCGACGGAATAATCGCTCGTTCAACAGCGCATCGATATTGTCGGCGATAAAGTAACTGTGTTTGCCGTCGAGCAGGAAGGCCTCGCCGTCCACCCCCGCATCCCAGCTGTTGGCATGCACGCGCTGCGCCAGCACCTCGTTGAACAGATAAGAACGCGCAGCCGAAAGATAAATGCCGCGCAGGGCACGATCCCGGGTACGCAGCTTGCCGGCGAACATCGCCCGGGCGCGTTCCACATTGGCGCCGTGGTGGCCGAAGCGTTGCTCGCCGAAATAGTTAGGCACGCCGCGGGCGCGCAGCGCATCCACCCGTGCCATGAACAGTGCCCGGTCACCGGTGCAGTCACGCAGGGTAATGTCGAAGCGGTTACCCGCCAACGCGCCGGATTGGAGTTTGCGCGCGTGGCGCACCGACTCC
>JAYUFH010000127.1:0-6010 GCA_043738765.1 Pseudomonadota bacterium
TCGGCGACGATCTGCTGCGAGCCGTGGCCGGACGGGTGCGACGATTACTGGAAGAAAGCCAACACATCTGCAATAACGCCAGCCTCTACCGATTCGAGACGGACCTGTTTGCCATTTTCATCCCCGGGTTCGCCTCGGGTCAGGCGCCCATCCTGATGGCGGAAAAACTATTGACCGCCATGAGAAATCCGTTTTATGTCGGTGGGCGTGAATTTTACGTGGCCTGCAGCACCGGCATCAGCGTCTACCCGCTCGACGGCCTGGATACCCTGACCCTGCTGAAGAACGCCGATACCGCCTTGAACCGGGCCAAGCAGCAGGGCGGCAATAACTTCCAGTGCTACACCCAGGATATGAACATACGCGCCGCCGAGTGGCTTACCCTGGAGAACCATCTGCGGCACGCCAACCAGCTTGGCGAGTTGCATCTGTACTACCAGCCGCAGATCGACACCCGCTCCGGCCGAATCATCGGCATGGAGGCCCTGATGCGCTGGCTGCATCCGAATCGTGGCTTGATACCGCCGAGCGATTTTATCCCCCTCGCGGAAGAGACCGGCATCATCGTGCCTATCGGTGAGTGGTCATTGCGCACGGCCTGCCGGCAAAACAAGGCGTGGATCGATCAGGGCCTAGGTAGCATGACCATGGCCGTCAATATCTCCGCGCGCCAGTTTCACCAACAGGACCTACCGCATCTGGTAGCCGACATCCTCGCTGAAACGGGCATGCCACCCGGCTGCCTGGAACTCGAGGTCACCGAGAGTGCTGCCATGCAGGACGTTGAGCACACCACGGCGACACTGCAGCGGCTGCGGGAGATGTCGGTCAAGATATCAATCGATGATTTCGGAACCGGGTTTTCGTCACTCAGTTATCTCAAACGCTTTCGCATCGACAAACTCAAAATCGACCAGTCGTTCATCCGCCATCTGGCGTCTGACGAGAATGACACCGCCATCACCAACGCCATCATCACCCTCGGGCACAGCTTGAAGCTGCGCGTGATCGCGGAAGGTGTGGAAACCGAGGAACAGTTCGCGTATTTACGCGACGGCGGCTGCGATGAAGTGCAGGGCTTTCTATTCAGCGAGGCATTGCCTGCAGAAAAGTTCGAGGGGTATCTGAAGAAAAGAAACGGACTGGCATAGGACCGCGACGAAACGCACAGACGTGGTTTACTTATTTATTCATGGAAGCAGATGTCGCCACCTTCATTCGCGAGGGAACCCGCAATACAGCGGAGGCGGCGGCTGGGCTGACAGCTAAGTCCGCACGGCTCGACCCAAGCGCATAGTCAGATCAGCGCCGCCCAGTTATTCCATCGAGCGAATGCGGTGGAACTCTGTATTCCGGCATTCCGGGCAAAGCGGGACGTGCGCGGCAGTCTCCATCGTTATTCTTTTTTTGCACGCGCCGCATTCGAGCATACCACTGTAGGTGACTTCGCCACTGTGATAAACCTGATTCTCAGCATCAGCGCCCGCCTGCCGCAACCACTCGCCGACTGCCGTGGCGGCGGAGGTGATGTAGCTACTGCCCCGGTTACGCCAAGCGGCAAACAGATCGGCGGTCTTTGCCGAATAGCCCTCCCAGCCCGGGCCCATGTGAGAGATCAGGTCGGCCATGTCTTTTTGGGTAGTGCCGGCGACCTTGCTGATGGTGTCCGCCGCGTACAAACCTGCCGTATGGATTTTTTCCAGTGCCGTGTCAAATGCATGCTGGATATGCCCGGCATCCACACTTCCGCGCAAGCCGGCCAGCAGCGTTGACAGGTCAGCGCGGAATTTTTCGTAGGCCGCAAGTTCTTCTTTCTGCTGCTTCGGCAGCGGCAACACGCGGTTGATCTGTCGCTCGGCCTCGATCCAATCCCGAAGCGGGTCACCACCATTAAAATCGCGCTGCGCCGCAATATAGTAGGCCGCCTCCGCGATCATGTGCTGGCGATCCTGACGCGTGATGGACAACATTTGTCCGCTGTTGGCGTACATATCCGTCGCCTTTTTTTCCGTTGGGGTCTTGTCTTTTGCTGTGACACTGGGCCGGGTTTTCTTTAGCGCCATAACCACCTCCGTGAGAGCTACATCAATGTGATATCCCTATATAGGCCTTTTTTTATTTTTATAAAATTCAAATTTTTTACAACTCGAGACCGAGCTTCTTTGTTTCATGCCAATTATGCGCGTGTCGCTCTCCAACGGCAAGGTGGCCATCGCTATCCGGAAACATTCATGTGGCTGAATGACCGCCAATCCCAGGCATCAGTCGGCGCGGATGTTTTAGACCGTGGGGACCAACCGTAGTGCCAATGGTCTGTGGCAAGTCAGCATGAGGCATGCTGGCGTATATATAATGATATACTGATCCGATATCACCATAGCGATTCGCGCGATGCCCACGACATCCTCCGTCATCCCCGACGCGTTGCTCCTCATGACCTCCGCCTGCCCGCACTGCCCGGCGGTATTGCAGTCCCTAAGCACACTGCTGAAAGCCGGCAAAATCGGGCAGTTGGAGGCCATCAATCTCAGCCTCAGGCCCGAGGCGGCCGCAAACTACGGCGCGCGCACCGTGCCGTGGGTGCGCATCGGGTCGTTCGATCTGGAGGGGCTGCGCTCACAGGGTGAGCTGCAACACTGGGCCGAAGCGAGTGGTACCGTGAAGGGCATGGCAGAATACTTCAGTGATCTGTTGAAAAGCGGCGCAAGCAATAAAGCCCTGTCGGCGCTGGCCGAGGACAACGCGCGTTTCGAGGCCCTGTTATACCTGCTGATCCGGTCCGATACCAATCTGCATATGCGCTTGGGTGTCGGTGCCGTTATGGAAGACCTGCAGGGCAGCGACACGCTTCGACGCAATGTCGATCGCCTGGCGGCGCTCACCCGCCACCCCGATGCGCGTATCCGCGGCGATGCCTGTCACTATCTTTCGTTGACGCATATCCCCCATGCTTTACCAGCTGTGCGGGCGCTGCTCGACGATACCGACGCCGAGGTCAGAGAAACTGCCAGAGACAGTCTGGCGGTGCTGGAAGATACAACTAAAAATTGAGACGGCAGAAAAAATAATGCCCGGGTGCGGTATAGCAACCCGGGCACATCGATAGTGGGAATCGACTTAAACCTTGTACTGCTTGATCAAATCCTGCAGATGCTTGGCCAGCCGCGCCAACTCCTGGCTCTCGACCACGGTCTTCTGCGCGCCATCGGCCGTGGTCGTCGCGGCCTGGCTGATGTTGTTGACGTTGTTGTCGATCTCATGCGAAACCGCGCTCTGTTCATGCGCCGCGCTGGCGATCTGGGTATTCATCTGATTGATGGTCGCCACCGCCCGCGTGATACGTTCGAGTGCTGCCCCCGCCTTGGCGGCCTGCGCAGCACCTTCCTCGGCGCGAATCTTACCGGCCTCCATGACGCGCACGGAATCGATCGCACCAGACTGCAGGATCTCGATCATCTTCTGGATCTCGGCCGTCGACTGCTGGGTGCGGCTGGCCAACGTTCTTACCTCGTCAGCCACCACGGCAAAACCACGGCCTTGTTCGCCCGCGCGCGCCGCCTCGATGGCAGCATTGAGCGCGAGCAGGTTGGTTTGCTCGGCAATCGAACGGATCACGTCCAGTACTTTGCCTATCTGTTCGCTGTCCGCCTTGAGTTTCTTGATCACCTCGTTGGCACTGCTTACCTCGGTAGAAAGTGAGTTGATCGCCTGAATGGTATTCTGAACGATTTTTGTTCCCTGCTGCGCCTCGTCCTCGGCATGGCGCGCCGCCTCCGCCGCTGACGCGGCATTACGCGCCACTTCAGCCGCGGTAGCCGTCATCTCGTTCATGGCGGTGGCAACCTGGTCGGTCTCTGAATGCTGGCGCGTGACATTGGCGGTGCTGAGATGACTGATCTCGAGCACATTCGCTGAAGCGCGCGCCAGTTGCTCTGCATCCTCCGCCACCTGCCGCATCGTGGCATGTATCTTGTCCAGAAACTTATTGAAGTGACGCCCCAGGCGGTCGATACCATCATTCGTGCCATGAACAACTACCCGCTGACGAAGATCGCCCTCGCCCTCGGAGATATTCTTGAATCGCGCGTTCAACTCCAGCAGTCGCCTGCGGATCATCAAAATGAATAACGTATAAACCAGAACAACCGCTGCGACCGCCTCCGTCACCATGATAACGCTCACCAGGGTAACCAGGTCGCCCATGGTTGCATCGATGGATTGGATTACCTTAGCCGCCTGCGCGGAATTGTCGCCCGTGCCCTGGGACGACTGGATGATGCTTTTTACGTGTGCCTCCATCTTCTGCGTGACAACGCTGGACTCCTTATCGATCACTACCAGTGCGATCACCAGGGCCACCCCCATCACCGAGCTCAGCACCGTGACGAATCTTGCTGCCAGCGACTGACGCCCGAATAGGTTAAGGTTGCCCTTCAAATGTCCGCTCGTTTCCACTTCTGTCATAGCCTCTCCTGGGATCGCCTGCCGCTTAGAACTCAACCCTGTGCTGTGCAAGTTTTGAACCAGTCCATCCGCGCCCTGCACACACCGTTGGACACACCTGCCTCCTATGCCGACAAGCCATTGGATATACATGTTTTTTAGTCAATCGAGGGGAACAGAGTGTGGACACAAACTCGGCTTGGCAAAGGTGCTGCCGCCCCGATGGGGGCGTCAATTTTCCGCGAGGCGGGAAGCTTAAAGGCCTGATTCCCGTCGGGACGCCGGGTACTGGCACGCTCGACAAATAGGCGCAGTGCGAACGGCTGTCCGCCCGTGGCAGCGCCGTTTTTCAGGACATGCTATATTCACTCTAATTGCTGCGTTCACCAGCAGGCCGGCAGCAGCCTCTCGTCACATTCGCCATGACCTCGAAGGTAATCATCCAATCTACGCAGCAGGAATTTTCGGTCGAAAGCGGGGAGACACTGCTGGAAGCGGCATTACGCGCCGGTTTGCCGCTCAACTATCATTGCGCAAGCGGTACCTGCGGATACTGCCTCGCCCAGATCATCCGCGGTCAGCCCAACAAATCGCAACCCCATGACTACGCCATCCGCGATATGGATCGGCAACGTGGCGTGGTACTGCTCTGCCGTACCACGACAGACGCCGACCTCGTCATCGAGACAGAACAAACCATCAATCCGGCGTGCATACCCGTACAGACCATAGCCACCACGGTGGACAAGATCGAGTACGCCGCGAAGGACGTGATGGTACTGCATCTCCGGACACCCCGCAGCCAAACGCTGCAATTCCTCGCCGGTCAGCACGTAACGCTGACCATCGATGGGATCGGCCCGCGCAACAAGTCCATCGCGAGCTGTCCTTGTAATGGCATGAACATCCAGTTCCACATCCGACATGTGGCGGGCGATGAATTCGCCGATTACGTCTTTGCCCGATTACAACTGAAACAGAGGGTGCTGATCAGCGGGCCCCACGGTCATTTCACGCTCGATGCAAAGTCCCGACGTCCTGCACTTTTTCTTGCCTACGAAACCGGATTCGCCACCACCAAGAGCCTGATAGAGCATGCGATCTCCCTGGAGATGCTGCAGCCCATGCATTTGTACTGGGCAGCACGCCATCACGGCGAACACTACCTGGAAAACCAATGCCGCGCCTGGCAGGATGCCCTGGATAATTTCCGCTATACCGAGATCGCCAACGAGCAGTCGCTACACATCGATCGGCACAGGGAGAGTGGGTTATACGACGGCGACGGCGCGCGGCAAGCGTCGCAGGATTATCTCATCAACACGGCGAGCCAGGTTGTGCGCGACTACCCGGATCTTGGCGGGCACGACGTGTACATCAGCGGCCCTGTGCACGCCATGACCCGTGCGCGCACCCTGCTGTTGCAACACCACCTCCCTGAAGACCGGCTGTTCATTGACTCCCTGGAGCGTTTCTGAGCGTTGCGAGGTAATCGCTACCCAGGCTTGAGAGACTCACCCCGCCACGGGACAGGTCACGCCGGTGCCGCCCAGTCCGCAATAACCCC
>JAYUFH010000128.1:0-2268 GCA_043738765.1 Pseudomonadota bacterium
GCCCTGCTCCTGGGTCGTTACTTCGACCATGCCTGGACCGATAACTCACTGCGTGGTTTGCGTACCGGTTACTGGGCGGTGCTGGGCCTGGGGATAGCACTGGCCGCCGTCCTGAGCAGCGTGCCGCGCTCGGGCGGATCCTATGACAAAGTAGCGGAGTACGGCGGTGTACTCAGCACTTATTTTTATGCTGGCGCGGCCATCGCGGCCATCGGCGGCATCGTCACCTTTATCCTCGGCATGCTGCGCTTCCGTCTGGCGTTCATCAGCCTGATCATCACCAGCACGGCATTCCTCACGGTGGTGAGCCAGGGCCTGCCCCTCATGGACAGCAAGAATTCATCCAAAGAACTGGCGCTGAAACTCAAACCCCTGCTCGGCCCGGACACCGAGGTGATGAGCTACCACCGTTACTATCAGGAACTTCCGGTCTACCTGGAACGCCGCATTACCGTGGTGGACTACAAGGGCGAGCTTGAATTCGGCACGGAAAACGCGGACACGACCCGTTGGATGATCGACGAAGACACCTTCTGGCAGCGCTGGCAAAGCAAATCCACGATCTATATGCTCACCAAACGCAGCGCCTACGATCAGCTGATGGCGGACCATCGCGGCCGCTTCATCCTGCTGGCGGAGGTCGGCAAAAACGTCCTGCTGACCAACCAAGAGGTCCGACCATGAATTATATGCCACTCATTCTCCTCGGGGTGCTGCTGAATGCCGCCGCCCAGCTGTTGATCAAGGAAGGCATGCGCCGCATCGGTTTTTTTGAATTCGCCTGGAACAACGTGCTGCCCATCGGCCTGCAGGTGGCGGCCAATCCCTTTGTGGTCGCCGGCATCTTCCTCTATGTGGTGAGTGTCGGGGTGTGGATACTGGTGCTGTCGCGGGTAGAGGTGAGTTTTGCCTACCCCATGCTCAGCATCGGTTACATCGTCAACGCCGTAGCGGCGTATTATCTGTTTCAGGAAAACCTCTCCGTCACGCGCATTGCCGGCATCCTCGTCATCGTCGGCGGCGTCTACCTGGTCACACGCAGCTAGCCGGATACCATATATATGAGCAATGATTTCCTGCCCTTCTCCCGCCCCAGCATCGACCGCGCCACCATCGACGAAGTGGTGGCCTGCCTCGAGTCCGGCTGGATCACCACCGGGCCGCGGGTCAAACAATTCGAGGAGGATCTCAAGGCCTACGTGGGCGCGCCCTATATGCTGGCCCTGTCGTCGGCCACCGCCGGCCTGCACCTGGTGCTCGCCGCCCTCAAGCTGCAACCGGGTGACGAGGTCATCACCACCCCCATGACCTTCGCCGCCACCCTCAATACCATCGTGCTCACCGGCGGCACGCCGGTGCTGGTGGACGTGGAGCCGGGCACGTATAACATCGACGTCACGCGCATCCAGGCCGCCATCACCCCGCGCACCCGCGCCATCATGCCGGTGCACTTCGCCGGTCTGCCGGTGGACCTGGACCCGTTGTACGCGCTGGCGCAGAAACATAACCTACGGGTGATCGAGGATGCGGCCCACGCCATCGGCACGCACTACAAAGGGCGGCAGATCGGCGGCTTCGGCGACACCCAGGTGTTCAGCTTTCATCCCAATAAGAATATGACCACCGGCGAAGGCGGCGCCGTCGCCACGCGCGATCCGGCCTTGGCGGAGAACATCGCCTTGTTACGCTTCCATGGCATGGACCGCGAGGCGTGGGACCGTTTCGGCAAAAAGGGCAGCCAGCATTACGAGATCGTCACTCCGGGCTACAAATACAACATGATGGATCTGCAGGCGGCCCTGGGCCTGCATCAGTTGAAACAACTGGACGGCTTCATTCAACGGCGCACGCAGCTGGCCCTGCGTTATCAAAAAATATTCGCCGGCTGGAAGCAGTGGAGCCTGCCGGCCACGCCGGCCTACGCGCACCAACACGCCTGGCATCTGTATGCGCCGCTGATCAATCCAGACGCCGCGGGCATGGACCGGGACGCCTTCATGGCGGGCATGAAAGAGCGCGACATCGGCACCGGCCTGCATTACCGCGCCGCGCACCTGTATCCTTATTATCGTGAACACTACGGATTCCAGCCCGGTGATTTTCCCGTGGCCGAGTCCATCTCCGAGCGCATCGTCAGCCTGCCGCTGTTCCCGGCCATGACCGACGCCGATCAGGACCGGGTGATCGCCGCCATGACCGATTTGTTCCAGAGAGGCTGAGGCATGGGCGCTCCTTATATCAGTGTTGTCATCCCGGTCTACAACGAAG
>JAYUFH010000129.1:0-5995 GCA_043738765.1 Pseudomonadota bacterium
CCCGGTCTGGTGCGCGACACGGGTAAAGGCGCGCGCATCAAGGTGGAGGTATGGACGGTGCCGACGCAAGAACTCGGCAGCTTTGTCGCCGCCATTCCCGCACCCCTGGCCGTGGGCAAGATTGAACTGGACGACGGTCGCTGGTTGTCGGGGTTTGTGTGCGAGCCCTACGGCGTGGAAGGGGCGCAGGAAATTACAGGTCACGGTGGGTGGGAGGCGTATTTGCAGCAGGTGAAATAGCGCGCTTGCGTTATCGATATCTGCAATCACAGGAACCTATTTTGTCCTGGATCACCTCGCTTACCTCTTCCCAAAAAATAGATGTCGGATAATGACAGGCAGCAACAATTCTCGAATTGCAATCAACAACAGCGGTTGATCTTCTCCCACCGGCGTTGCTGTTCCTGCCGGAAGAATATTTTTCGGCTCAGGGGCGCGCACCCCGGGTGCGCGCGCGCATGATGCTGCAAATAGCGTTCGTAGGCGTCGTCGCCGGTCAAGGTACGCAAGCCGCGCCACAATTGGTGAAGTTTATGCATGCGCTGTTCGCCGTGGCCTTCTATGCGGGATGGCGGGCCACGTAGGCCGATTCGGCGGAAGGCGGCACCGGCAGACCTTGGTAGCAGCGCAGACAAACGCGCAGCATATCCAACACAATCACCCAGAGTAGCAGGGTCAAGAACGCCGTTATGGCGGCATCCAATCTCTGGTTGAAAACAAGGTACGGAGCGACCGCCGCCTTGTCCGGCGGCAGGACACCGGCGGCGAGTTTCGTGGCCAGGTCCTGGGCGGCGGCGAGAAAACCGATGCGTACATCCGGGCTGAAGAGTTTCTCGTACGCCGCACTGCTGGTCACCACGACCAGCCCCAGCAAGGGCAAGGCCGTGATCCAGGCAAAACGCGCTTTTCCTGATTTTACGAAAATCCCCGTGGCGACGGAAAGTGCTATGGCCGCGAGCATTTGATTGGAGATGCCGAAGAGCGGCCACAGTATATTGACCCCGCCGTTGGGATCGATGATGCCGATGTAGAGAAAATATCCCCAGGCACTGACGATGGCGGCGCTGGTCAGCAGCACCGACGGATACCAGGAGGTACGCCCCAAGGGTTTCCATACATTACCCAGCATGTCTTGCAGTATAAAACGCCCTACACGCGTGCCCGCATCCAAGGTGGTCAGAATAAACAACGCCTCGAACATGATGGCGAAGTGGTACCACACCGCCAGCATGCTGTTACCGAAGGCGCTACTGAACAGACTCGCCATGCCCACCGCGAGGGACGGCGCGCCGCCGGTGCGGGCGAACAAGGTCATTTCACCCATGGAGGCCGCCAGGGCATGCATCTGCTCCACGCTCACCGGAAAACCCCACGAGGAAATCCTGGCCACCGTGCCCGCCGGGTCGATGCCCGCGACACCGGCGGGTATATTGATGGCAAAATACACGCCGGGATCCAGCACCGTGGCGGCGATCATGGCCATGATGGCCACGAACGATTCCAGCAACATGCCGCCGTAGCCTATCATGCGGATATCGCGCTCGTTGCTGAGCAACTTCGGCGTAGTACCGGAGGCGATGAGCGAGTGAAACCCGGAGATGGCGCCGCAGGCGATGGTAATAAACACAAAGGGGAAAACGCTCCCGCCGAAGATGGGTCCGCTGCCGTCGATAAATTGCGTGAGCGCGGGCATTTTTATCGCCGGTTGCAGAATAACGATGGCCACGGCCAACAACGTCACCGTGCCGAGCTTGACGAAGGTGGATAGATAATCCCGCGGCGCCAGCAACAGCCACACCGGCAACACCGCGGCCGCCAGACCATAGGCGATGATGCACCAGGCGAGCACCCTGCCGTCGTGATCGAAATATTCCCGCACCAGGGCGTGATGATCGACCCAGCCGCCGCCCACCACGGCCAGCCATAATAGACCAAGGCCGATGAGCGAGCCCTCCAGTACGCGTCCCGGCCGGATGCTGCGCATATAGATACCCACGATCATGGCGATGGGTATGGTCGCGGCCACGGTGGACGTGGCCCAGGGGCTGTGTTTCATGGCATTCACCACCACTAGGCCCAATACCGCAATCAGGATCACCATAATGAATAGCGTACCGATAAGCGCCGCGGTGCCGCCCAGCGCCCCCAGTTCATCGCGCGCCATCTGGCCCAAGCTGCGGCCATCGCGGCGCGTGGAAAGGAATAGGACCACCATGTCTTGCACGCAACCGCCGAACACCGCACCCACCAGTATCCATAAAGTACCCGGCAAATAGCCGAACTGGGCCGCCAGGGTGGGGCCGACGAGCGGCCCGGGACCGGCGATAGCGGCAAAGTGATGCCCGAACACAATCCACCGGTTCGTCGGCACAAAGTCGCGTCCGTCGTCGAAGCGCTCCGCCGGGGTGGCACGGCTGGGGTCCAGCACCAATACCTTAGTGGCTATCCACAGGCTGTAAAAACGGTAAGCGATGGCATAGATGCAAACGGCCGCGACCACGAACCACAGGGCGTTAACCGGCTCTCCCCGATTTAAGGCGATACCGCCGGCCGCGGCCGCGCCCAGTGCCGCCACAGCGGCCCAAACTATTTTTCTGATTATTGAATTCATTGCCCTTCTCCTGACCATTGATCCATAGTGTGGGACAGGTCCTGCCCACGCCAACCTAAATAGATTACAAAAAATAGCCTGCCAGAACTACCACAACGTTGCGCCCGTATCCGTATTATCTCAACCATGGCATGCGTGCACGCTGGGAGAAGGCGTTATTCGGGAACCCCCTAATCTGGGATTGGCAACGATAACTGTCACACCTATCCCGGGTGTGTCAGGGCACTCACTGGGTGCCGTCGTCAGGTCAGGTTGCACTACCCGCACTGCGCAAGAAAATCCTGCAGGGTTCTGCCTTTCAATAGCGCGTAACGGTCTTCCAGCTGAATGACATTGCCCATCCTGTCCAGGCGAAAATGCCGAAACCCGTCGCGCAGTTCGCACCACGCCACCAGGGTCCACACCTTGCCCCAGTAAAACAGGCCGAGGGGATGCACGGTGCGCGTGGATTTTTCACCGTCCTCCCGCTGGTAGTCAAACCGCACCTTGTGTTGTTGCTTGACGGCACCGCGCAGGGTTTCGAGTTGTTCCGCCACCGTCAGGCTAAAGGGGAAATTCGGCACCATGATTTCCTGCCGCTCCAGCTCCGGCTTGAGATGGTCCGGGATCACGTGTTCGATCTTGGCCATAGCCTGCTGGGCGGCCTTAGCCAGGCCCTGGTCGGTCCAGGTCTGCACCATGCGTGCGCCGAGCAGCAGGGCCGCCAACTCCTCTTCGGTAAACATCAGCGGTGACAGATGAAAGCCCTTCATCAGGCGATAGCCATGCCCCGCCTCGCCGGTGATAGGCACACCGGAAAGGGACAGGTCCTGGATGTCGCGGTAGATGGTGCGTTCGGAGACTTGCAGCGTTTCCGCCAATTTCTTTGCGGTGACTACCCGGTCGTGATGCAGGCCCTGAATAATCTGGAACAGGCGATCGGCGCGGCGCATGGCTTAAAAGGGTAGTTCCAGTGCCTCACACAAAAATTCAATGTAAGGCTTGGCGGTTTGAAACGACTTCACGACGTCGGGCTTGAGGCCCGCGGACACGACGCGCTTTCTATTCAGCGGTGTGATGGCGATGAAATCCTTGCGCCTGAGATCCTCCAACAGGGGATGATCCTTGGCATAGCCGCGCGGCGGGTTGGTCAGGGAGTCGCCGGCCTGTTCGAATTTTCGGGCAAAGCCCTTCTCCCGACTGACTTTTACCCAGGCCTTGGGATTTTCCACGATGGAGGCTCGGATGCGGTTTAAGGCCGGCGCATCCGGGTGCCAGATGCCGACGCCGATAAAACATTCTTTCGGTTCCAGGTGCAGATAGAATCCCGGGGCGTGCACATCCTTGCCCATGAAGTGGCGAAACTGGATGCCAATATTGGTTTTGAACGGGCGCTTGTCCCGGCCGAAGCGCACGTCGCGATACACGCGCATTAAAGAACCCCCCACTTTCCGCGGTGCCGCCAGAAAGTGGGGGGAAATGGCCGCGAGGTCATCACCCATGGCGGCGATGAAATCCAGGGCCGGGGTACGAACCGCGTCTTCATATTCCTGCTTGTGGCGATTAAACCAGTCGCGATTATTGTTCGCGTCCAGCTTGGAAAGAAAATCGAAACTGGCCTGAGTGAAAAAGCGGTTCGCCGTCATCTTCACTCCTTGGGAAAATAGGTAATCATCGCCAGCATCGCGCCTTGCGGGTCGGCAATAATCGCGAAGCGTCCCACATTGGGGATATCCCGCGGGGCAACGCAGAGTGTACCACCGAGGGACTGCACCCGCGCCACCCGGGCGTCCACGTCATCCACCGTCACATAGGAACCCCAGGTGGGGGGCATACCCGGGGCGTCCGCTGGCGTTTTCATTATGCCGGCCACATCCTGGCCGCCCATTTTGGCCAGGGTGTAGCCCATGTCACCGGCTTTTATATCGTTTAATTCCCAGCCCAGGGCGTCACGATAAAATTTCTTTGCGGCGGGTACATCCGGGGTCACCAGTTCATTCCAGCTGAATACACCGTGTTGTTTCATGGCCTGTAGGCTCATTGCTCTGTCCTCGTTGGGGTTATGGGAGGGCCAGTCTATCCACCCGCTACTGACAGCCTTGTGTCAGTAGCGGGTGGAATTTTCATCGCGCCAGGCCAGGCGGTCGCTATTCGACAGGGTCGGGGTCGCTAACGCGGTAACTCGCGCCGGCCCGAGTGAATGAAGGGGTGTCATCTTGAAAACACCAATGCCTGATTCTGTCGTTACAAGCGGGCAGGCGTTATTGAATAAAGCATAAAAAACGGGGGCACACTGTGCCCCCGTTGCGCCCCTTCCCGGGGAAACTCCAACCGCTTCTCTCGATGCTACATCGGCATCAACGCGGCATCAACGCCAACCGGTCACCTCGATGAGGGTACCGTGTCCGGTCACATTGTGCTGCACGCTGAAAAAGTAGCGCTCACCTTCGGCGTCGAAGAAACCGCCGGTGGATTCGGCGCGCAGGTCATTGAGCGTGACGATGCGGATGCAACCATCGCTCAGGGTGTCCGCATCCGCGCCATCGTCCAGACAGGACCAGATATCGTTGTTGTGCGGGTTAACGGCAAACCCCGGGGCGTCGCCGTCTTCCTGGATGATCCAATTGCCGCGGCCTGGTTGATAGGCGATATTGTCCATCATGGCAAAGTCGCTGGTGCCGGTCACCAATAGCTGCACTTCCGGCGTCGCTGTATTGCTGGTGGCTTCGGCGAGGCTGCCGTCGGTCACGCAAATGGTTTCGCCCCAGTACTTGTCGGCCTCCTCGTTACCGGTATTGTTGGCGCAGAAGCGTACCTTACCCGTCGCCAACGCCTTGCCATCGATCTCGGCATCTTCCGGACGATAGTATCCGGTCAGCTTGAGACTCGCGGCAACGGCCCGCAGGTTGGCATTGTAGGCGTTCTGAACAGATAGCCAATTACCCAGACCCGTGCTGGTCCCCTGGCCGTAGTCCGTGCTGCCACCGTTCTTGCCGAGACGCAGGCCATACACGCTACCGGCAACCAAGGGCGACTGATTGAGATTGCCGATGGGTGCGACACCATTCCACGGATTGCTGGGGATGAACTTGAAGTAGGCGCCACCGGCAGTGCCCTTGGAAGGACGGTTTTCGTCGCCGTAATACAGCACGCCGTTGGGATAGATCGCGATACCCTCGAAGGAGAGATGACCTACCGCCAGCCGCAACGCCACGTTCGCCGCATCGGCACCGCTCAAGGTACCCGTGGTGCGATCATAGGTTACGCCGGTGGTGTGTAGCGGATCGATGATCTCCAGGAGCGAACCGGAACTGCCGGCCTCCTCGCCGATCACCACCGTCCCCCAGGGGGTGGCGTGGGCCGGATCGCAGGACACGGTGCCGGTTAAAATGGTTTCCACCAAAC
>JAYUFH010000130.1:0-2254 GCA_043738765.1 Pseudomonadota bacterium
ATCGACTGGGCCTATGCCAACGTCACCTCCACCCTCTGCTCGTGCCTCGCGACGCACGCGGTGCTCCAGTTCCGTTACGCGCAGAAGCGCCGTCACCTTGGATACAAGCGCTGGGGGGTTTATTCGCACCGCGTCATGGACCGCAAACACCCGCTGGTGAATGGCGTGAATACACGCTTCGATGTGGCGCATTCGCGCTTCAACCAGATCGACCGCCGCCAGTTCGAGGCCGCCGGGCTGCACGTGCTGGCGGAAAGCGAGGACGCCGGCGTGCACCTGGCGGTGAGCGAGGACCTGTTTCGCATCGTCTTCTTCCAGGGACACCCGGAGTACGATATCAACAGCCTGCTGAAGGAGTACAAACGCGAGGTGACGTTGTTCGCCAAAGGACTGCGGCCAGATTATCCACCATTTCCGGAGAATTACTTCGGCCTCAAATCCGAGGCCATGCTGGAAGAGTTTATGGGGCGGGTGCTCGCCGCCAAGTCCCGGGGGGGGATCCCGCCAGATCTGCCGGAAACACTCATCGGCCGGTCGCTGGACAACACCTGGCACGATACGGCGGAGGCGGTGATCAACAATTGGGTGGGCAAGGTCTACCAACTGACCAGCAACGACCGCAAACAGCCCTTTCAAAAAGGCATCGACCCGAATGATCCGCTGGGTTTGCGCCGTTAGGGAAGCTTGGAACTTGCCCCTCTCCTGGCAGGACATGGATACCCACTCAAATACAACACGAAAAGCCTGTGCCTTTGTCCCTTCCCCCTTTAAGGGGGAAGATTAGGATGGGGGTGTAAGGCTCAACGACGGTCATCAAACGGATCATCCAGCCGATCACTACGAGAGCAAAATCGCCAAGGTCAGATCGACCCTGACGCACAGCGAAGCGTTTTTCTTCTGACACAGGGGGGGTAAGTCCTGCGCTGTTGGAATAACGACGTTGTGAATAATATCAACAGGGTGTTGGCCGGGATTGCGCAACGTTTGACTCCTGCACCCCCATCCTAGCCTTCCCCCTGGAAGGGGGAAGGGACTAAAGCTTGGGGCTGAAGCCAAGCCGCGCCCTAGGGTTGTGGGCGGCTTGGCGTCGGCGCCCGGGGGGTTATTTCAAGCGATGGGTGAAGTCGATCTGATCCGCACCGGTGATGCTGCAATTCAAATCTTTGAGCACACCGTTACTGATACTATAAATCAAGCCATGCACGGCCAGTTCCTTGCCCGACTTCCAGGCATTCTGCACGATCGAGGTGTGGCAGACATTCATCACCTGTTCGATCACGTTTAATTCGCACAGCCGGTCGAATTTTTCCTGCTCACCCTGCACGGCATCCATTATTTCCTGGTGATAACGGTAGACATCCTTGATATGCCGCAGCCAGTTGTCGATCAGTCCACGCGCGTTGTTTTCCATGGCCGCCTTGACGCCGCCACAACCGTAGTGGCCGCAGACCATGATGTGCTCGATGTCCAGCACGTCGACGGCGTACTGGATCACCGACAGGCAGTTCAGGTCGGTGTGTACCACCACATTGGCGATGTTGCGATGCACAAAAATTTCGCCAGGCAGCAAACCGACGATTTCGTTGGCCGGCACGCGGCTGTCGGAACAGCCTATCCATAGATAGTCCGGGGCCTGCTGCTTGGACAACTTATCGAAAAAACCCGGGTCGTTCTTGCGTATCTTCTGCGCCCAATTCTTGTTGTTCTCAAACAGGTGATCTAGTTTGCCCATGCCATTCCTTAGTATCGGTCATGCGCCCCGCGCTCCGGGACACCGGCCATAGACGGCCATTGATTACGCCGTATAGTACGAGGAGGCCGGTGGATTGTCGATGTGTAACCACGCGGAACCCCGCTGATTCCGTTGAGCTGGACTTGCCCTGTCCCCGCCCCCGAGTTGCTTACCGGTTACTCACGGCGGCGCTCGTCGGTGCAACCGGCTCGTTCGGCAAACAGCCATGGTGCCGGCGTCTCATCCATCGTAAAATGCCGCTCCGGATAGAACCGCTACCCCATCCAACAAGGACCTCCCCATGAAACGCTCATTTTTTATCTTACTGCTCTCCCTTGCATTCTCCTGCACGGCATTCGCCGCCGGCACCGCACACTCGGACGCCAAACCCATGCCGGTGCTGGATATAGACCAGACAGTGGTAAAGATACCGTTGGCAAAAGGTGTGTCCATGGACGACGCGGTGGAATCCATGAAGATCCGCGCCAACAAGCTCAACATCAAACTGGTGGCGGAAATGCC
>JAYUFH010000131.1:0-5947 GCA_043738765.1 Pseudomonadota bacterium
GACCAGATTGCGCCGCAGGTCGTCGATGCTGCCGCCGCAGGCGCGGATAACGCGCGCGGCACTGGGATTATCCAGCAGCGCGGCCAGCAGATGCTCCACTGTGATATATTCGTGGCGTTTCTCACGAGCTTCCTGAAACGCCGCGTTGAGCGAGAACTCTAATTCCTGTGACAGCATCGTGCGACCCCCCCGGACACTCTCCGGCGATTAAAACCTCAATGCACTAGACAGCTGCAATTCACTCAGGCTCCATAGTGCACTGCAGGGGATGGAGATTCTCCGAAGAGAAGACCGTCACCAACCTGACTTTGGTCTCTGCGATCTCACGGGTAAACACACCGCAGATACCCATACCTTTCTGATGCACATGCAGCATGATCTGAGTGGCCTCTTCCCGGTTCTTGCGGAAGAACTTCTCCAGCACCACGACCACGAACTCCATGGGAGTGTAATCGTCATTCAACAGAATAACTTTATAGAGCGTTGGTTTTTTAAGCTTGGGTCGCGCTTCCTGCACCACCGACCCATCGTTGTACTGCGGCAGCTTGTCGCTCATATGTCACTCACAATTCTTAGATTAGACCATGCTATCCAACTAGCTACATTTTGCGGCCATTGGGCAAAAATACAAGATGCCCAGCCGGCTAATTCCCAGGGTCTGGCATGGATTTCGGGATTGCCCGTAATTATCTCCAGGTGCAAAATTCCCCCATTTGGATCAGGGCAGTAGGCTAAAACCCCGCATCTTGACTTAGCCAAAAAAAAAGAGGGATGATGCACACTGCGTGACCCTCTTTTAGCCTTTAATCGGGCTTCATTCTAGCGCGTTTCCGGTGTAGTTCTGGGTCTGGCAGGGAACGCACGACATACATCTCAAGCAAGCAATTTAAGAATGGGGCTTTGCCCCGCGTTAAGTAAACTAGGGGAGACGTGGCATGGTAACAGGTACTGTTAAGTGGTTTAACGCCAGCAAAGGGTACGGCTTTATTTCTCCCAGCAGCGGCGGTGACGACGTTTTCGCGCATTTCTCGGCGATCGTCATGGAAGGCTACAAAACGCTGAAAGAAGGCCAACAAGTCGAGTTTGAGATCCAGCAGGGTCCCAAAGGACCTCAGGCCAGCAACATACGCGGCGTCTAGCGGAATGTAATCAGTTAAGTATAAAACATATATTTCCTGTGCCCGGCCTATGCCGGGTTTCTTTTTTTATCGTCTGCTCTCGTCGATCATCGGATAACCTCACGCCCTGCCGGCGGCACATCACTGATCCTCCATAGCAAGTCGGAAAATTCAGATTTAATTTGCTACGCTCTTACATATTGAAGCCCTTCCGCGATATAAATGAATTGACTGATCAAAGATACGGCTTATCACCAGGCCCTGCCGACTCAGCGATGGTACTGCCTGATTTCTCAAGCATGTCCAGACCTTGGCATTTTACGCGTCAATACCCTCTTTCTGGAGACGCATGGAGTGTACTCTCCTAAGGAAAAATGAGACTTAACTTTTGAATACCCGCAGACAAACACTGGATCAGGCGGTTGCCATGCTCGATGAAAGCCGGGCAGAACGCCTCCTGGAGGGCCTGTACGACCAACGTAACGAGCTGGGTGAAGTGGCCGAAGAGCTGCTGGAACTCCTCCTCGACGCGGGCGTCCCCTTCCCTGACCACCTCAGCGCGCGCCCAGGATGACCGTGATGGTATTGCGCCGCATTGAAACCCCAAGAGCGTTTCGACATTCCGAATAAACCAGGCCGCCGACACGCGGCCAATACGAGTGGTCTACATGTGGGCGATCATGGCCGCGCCAAATCCGGAGCAAGACACCTGGTGGGCGCCGGGCATGAGCCGGGCGAAATCATACGTCACTGTCCCGGCGGTAATGGCGCCATTCATGCCCCGAATAATAAGATCCGCCGCCTCAGACCAGCCCAAGTGACGCAACATCATCTCCGCCGACAGGATCAACGAGCCGGGATTCACCTGATCCTTGCCGGCGTACTTGGGCGCTGTGCCATGGGTGGCTTCGAACATGGCGATGGTATCGGAAAGATTCGCCCCCGGCGCAATGCCGATGCCGCCTACTTGGGCCGCCAGGGCGTCGGAAATATAGTCGCCGTTGAGGTTGAGGGTCGCGATGACGCTGTAGTCCTCCGGTCGTAGCAGGATCTGCTGCAAAAACGCATCGGCGATCATGTCCTTGACGATAATCTCCCGCCCGCTACGCGGATTTTTGAAACGACACCACGGCCCCTGGTCGATGAGCGTAGCGCCGAACTCGCGCTGAGCGAGCTCGTAACCCCAGGTCTTGAAGCCACCTTCGGTGAACTTCATGATGTTACCCTTATGCACCAGGGTGACGGAATCGCGGTCGTTGTCGATGGCGTACTGCAGCGCCTTGCGTACCAGGCGCTCGGTGCCCTGACGCGACACCGGCTTGATACCGATAGCGGACGACTCGGGAAAGCGGATCTTCGTAACGCCCATTTCCTTCTGCAGAAACGCGATCACCTTTTTAGCCTCTGGGGATTGCGCCGCCCATTCGATGCCGGCGTAAATGTCTTCGGAGTTCTCGCGGAAGATCACCATGTCGGTTTTCTCCGGTTCCTTCACCGGGCTCGGCACGCCGCTGAAGTAACGCACCGGCCGCAGGCAGACATACAGATCGAGATTCTGCCGCAGGGTCACGTTGAGGGAGCGTATACCGCCGCCCACCGGCGTGGTGAGAGGTCCCTTGATGGAGACGACATAGTCTTTGACCGCCTCCAGGGTTTCGTCCGGCAGCCAGGCGTTATCGCCGTAAGTCGCCACGGCTTTCTCCCCTGCATACACCTCCATCCAGGCGATGCGCCGCTTGCCGCCGTAGGCCTTGGCCACGGCGGCGTCCACCACCTTGTGCATCACGGGGGTGATGTCGACACCGGTGCCGTCGCCCTCGATGAAGGGGATAATCGGCTGATCCGGTACGTTGAGGGAAAAATCCTGGTTGACGCTGATCTTCTCGCCCCTCGGGACGACTATCTTCTGGTAAGCCATGACCTTCTCCGCGGGACACAAAACGAGGCGCGGATTCTAACACTACCGGCCCGGGTCCTGTAATCTATGGGCATGAAAACCTCCTACTCCGGGATCACGCCTTACCTTACCCGCGATGGCTCGGAAATCCGCGAACTCATGCATCCGACGATGCACGGTAATGTGCAGCAGAGTCTGGCGGAGGCCACCATCGCCCTCGGCAGCGCCACCCACCTGCATCGGCATCACCGCTCGGAGGAAATTTATTACGTCGTGGCGGGCGAAGGCCTCATGACCCTCGGCCATGACCGCTTCCCCATTACCGTGGGCGATACCGTTTGCATTCCACCCGGCTCACCCCATTGCGTCGAAAACCGCGGCACGCTACCCCTGCGCATCCTGTGCAGCTGTGCCCCCGCCTATTCCCACGCCGATACCGAATTGCTCGCCGATGCTGATCCTGTTTAACAAACCTTATAACGTCCTGACCAAGTTCACCGACACCGAGCAGCGCGAGACGCTGGCGCAATACATCGACCTCCCCGGCGTGTACCCGGCGGGACGCCTGGACCGGGACAGCGAGGGCCTGCTGTTGCTCACGGACGACGGACCGCTACAGCATCGCCTGAGCGACCCTCAGCACAAAATGCCCAAAACCTACTGGGTGCAGGTCGAAGGCATCCCGGACGAGGCCGCCTTGAAAGCACTGCGCCAGGGCGTCGTGATCGAGGGACGCAAGACCCGCCCGGCGGAGGCACACTCCATGGAGGAACCCGCCCTCTGGCCGCGCCACCCACCGATCCGCGTGCGCCTGCACATCCCCACCGCCTGGATCGAGCTGACCCTCACCGAGGGCCGCAACCGTCAGGTACGGCGCATGACGGCGTCCGTGGGCCATCCGACATTGCGATTGATACGCTACGCCATCGGGTCCTGGACACTGGAGGGGCTGCAACCGGGGGCGTGGCGCGCCGCCACATAACCGAGTGAGGACCCACCCATGATCTGGACACCCCATGTCACCGTGGCCGCCATCGTTCAACACAAGGACGGCTTCCTGATGGTGGAAGAGGAAGTAGACGGCGGCATCGCCCTCAACCAGCCTGCCGGACACCTGGAAGAAAACGAAACCCTGGTGCAAGCGGTGGTGCGCGAAACCCTGGAGGAGACGGCCTGGCACTTCCAACCCGAGGCCCTGCTCGGCGTCTACCGCTGGCTGAGCCCTCGCAATCAGGTGACCTATCTGCGTTTTGCCTTCACCGGTACCCTGCTACGGCATGAGCCGGAGCGGCCGCTGGACCACGGTATCCTGCGCGCGGTCTGGATGACCCCCGAGGCCATCCGCCAGTTGGCGGCGTCTCACCGCAGCCCCCAAGTATTACGTTGTGTCGACGATTATCTCAGTGGCGTGCGCTACCCCCTCAGCTGCCTGCAGGATATGGCATAGCAGAACACAATCCGCGAATCCGCCTTCTGCGATACAATATCCCCATGTCTGCCTCCAATACCCACATCATCGTCGGCCTGTCCGGTGGCGTCGATTCCGCCGTCGCCGCGCTGCTGTTGCAGCGCCAGGGCTACCGCGTGTCCGGCTTGTTCATGAAGAACTGGGAGGAGGATGACGACAACGGCCACTGCGCCGCGGAAGAGGACTACAAGGAGGTGCGCCGACTCTGCGCCCTCCTCGACATACCCCTGCAAGCCATGAATTTCTCCAGCGAATACTGGGACCGGGTATTCCGTTATTTTCTGGACGAACTCAAGGCCGGGCGCACGCCGAATCCGGATGTACTCTGCAACAAGGAAATCAAGTTCAAGGCGTTCCTCGAGCACGCCCTGGCCCTGGGGGCAGACGCCATTGCTACGGGTCACTATGCGCGCTTGGCCACCCACGATGGCCTCACGCTGTTGCGCAAGGCGCACGACCTGAACAAGGACCAGAGTTATTTCCTGCATACCCTGGGACAAAAAGAATTACGCCACACACGCTTCCCCCTGGCTGAGTTGACCAAGCCGGAAGTACGCCGCATCGCCCAGGACGCGGGGCTGCCTAACTATGCACGCAAAGACAGCACCGGTATCTGCTTCATCGGCGAACGCAACTTCAAGGAATTTCTCGCGCGTTATCTGCCGGCGCAACCGGGGGACATGCGTACGCTTGCAGGTGCACACAAGGGCCGGCACGATGGCCTCATGTATCACACCCTCGGCCAGCGCCAAGGCTTAGGCATAGGCGGACCCGGAGAGGCCTGGTATGTGGTCGACAAAGACCCGCGGACCAACACCCTCTACGTGGAACAAGGCGAGCATCATCCGGCCCTCTACAGCATCGGCCTCACCGCCGGCCAGCTCCACTGGACCACGGACACCCCGCCGTCGCTGCCCCTGGATTGCCGCGCCAAGACCCGTTACCGTCAGGAGGATCGGGACTGCCGCGTACAGGCGTTGTCCGATGGCAGAGTGGCCGTACACTTTGCTTCGCCGCAGCGCGCGGTGACGCCGGGGCAGTCGGTGGTGTTCTATGCGGGCGATGTCTGTCTGGGCGGCGGCACCATCGCCACGACAGAGCCCGCGACCGCCGCGATGAATGGCACCCTTTCCCGTCGAGTGAAATCTTACTAGAATGCCCGCTGACCTCGCCGCGCAGCGGTGTCCTGCGGAAACTACCGCCCGGCCATTTTCCAGTCACCGACCGAACCCGCGTGTTCGCACCCGCCCGCCGGCGATCGATCCAGGCTTGCAACATTGACGAGACTACTGGCCACTATGAAGAAAGATTCCGTCTCACCCGAGCGCCTGGCACTGTCCGCGCTCACCGCACTCTCGCCCCTGGACGGTCGCTACAGCGAAAAAACAGCCTCCCTGCGGCCACTGTTCAGCGAGTTCGGCCTGATACACGCACGCGTGACCGTGGAGGTGCGCTGGCTGAATC
>JAYUFH010000132.1:0-2225 GCA_043738765.1 Pseudomonadota bacterium
ATTAGTAATAACTTATATACCCTTTAGTATTGCTGATTGGTCGCTTTAGTTCGATACGCGTAAGGTGCGGACACTACTTACAGGATGACTGGCATGCAAACTGCGAATACTCAGCCCCAAACCGCTGTCCGCATCGAGCAGAAAAATACCACCTGCTATATGTGCGCCTGCCGCTGCGGTATCCGCGTGACCCTGCGCGATGGCGAAGTGCGCTACATCGAAGGCAATCCGGATCACCCGCTGAACAAGGGGGTGATCTGTGCCAAGGGTGCCTCCGGCATCATGAAGCAGTACTCCCCCGCGCGCCTCACCCAGCCCCTGCGACGCAAGCCCGGTTCCGATCGCGGAGCCAACGACTTCGAACCCATCACCTGGGACGAGGCCTTCACTATTCTGGAAGAGCGCCTGAGAAAGATCCGCGCCACGGACCCGAAGAAATTTGCGCTCTTTACCGGACGCGATCAGATGCAGGCCCTCACGGGCCTCTTCGCTAAACAGTTTGGCACGCCCAACTATGCCGCCCACGGCGGATTCTGTTCGGTGAACATGGCCGCGGGGATGATTTACACTATTGGCGGTTCGTTCTGGGAGTTTGGCGGGCCGGACCTGGATCGTTCCAAGCTGTTCATCATGATCGGCACCGCCGAGGACCATAACTCGAATCCGATGAAGATCGCCCTGTCCAAGTTCAAGCGCCAGGGTGGGCGATTTATTTCCATCAACCCGGTGCGTACCGGTTACTCTGCCATCGCCGATGAATGGGTGCCCATCAAGCCGGGCACGGACGGCGCGCTGTTCCTGGCCTTGATCCACGAGATCATCAACCAGGGCCTGTACGACCGTGATTTTCTCGTGCGCTACAGTAATTCAGCACAGCTGGTGAATCAGCAGCGCGACAGCAGCGAGTTCGGCATGTTTGTGCGCGCCGAAATTCCGGTGGTGGAGGGTTGCTTCGATCCACAGAACAAACTGTGGTGGGATCGGCTCACGGGCAAGCCCATGGTGACCCATACGGAAGGTGCCGATCCCTATCTGTTGGGTGAATACACTTTGGAAGACGGCACCAAGGTGAAGCCGGCGTTCCAGTTGCTAGTGGATAGGGTGAAGAACTATACCCCGGAGTGGGCCAGTGGCATCACCGGCATCTCCGTGGAGACCATCAAGCGCCTGGCCTATGAGATGGGCATTACGGCGCGGGATCAGAAGATCGAGCTGCCCATCGCCTGGACCGACATTTGGGGCAAGGAGCACGAGTACGTCACCGGTAATCCCGTGGCGTTTCATGCCATGCGTGGCCTCGCCGCGCACTCGAATGGATTCCATACCATCCGCTCCCTGTCCATCCTCATGAGCCTGCTCGGCACCATCGACAGGCCCGGTGGCTTCCGTCACAAGGCGCCGTTTCCGCGACCGATCCCGCCCTGCGCCAAGACGCCCAGGGGTCCGGAAGGTGTGCAACCCAATACACCCCTGGGCGGTATGGCCCTGGGCTGGCCGGCGGAACCGGACGATCTGTTCGTGGACGATAAGGGTGAGCCGGTGCGCATCGACAAGGCCTTCTCCTGGGAGTACCCGCTGGCGGTGCACGGCCTCATGCACAATGTGATTACCAATGCGTGGCGCGGCGATCCGTATAAGATCGATACCTTACTGATCTTCATGGCCAACTTGGCATGGAATTCCTCCATGAACACGGTGGAGGTGCGTCAGATGCTGAACGACAAGGACCAGAACGGCGAGTTCAAGATTCCGTTTATCGCCGTGTGCGACGCGTTCCAATCGGAAATGGTTTCTTATGCGGACCTGGTGTTGCCGGACACGACCTACCTCGAACGCCACGACGTCATGAGTATGCTCGACCGGCCCATCTCCGAGTTCGACGGACCCATGGATTCCGTGCGCATCCCGGTGGTGCCGCCCACCGGCCAATGCAAACCGTTTCAGGAAGTGCTCCTCGAGCTGGGCACGCGTCTGAAATTCCCGGCCTTCACCGACGACCAGGGTGTGCGCAAGTTCCGCGATTATCCGGACTTCATCATCAACTACGAGACCGAGCCGGGTTCCGGCATCGGCTTCCTCGCCGGCTGGCGCGGCAAGGGCGGCGAGAAGTTCATGAAGGGCGAGCCGAACCCGCGTCAGTGGGAGATGTACGAAAAGAACAACTGCGTGTACCACTACGAGATGCCCAAGTCCTATCAGTACATGCGCAACTGGAACAAGGGTTA
>JAYUFH010000133.1:0-2220 GCA_043738765.1 Pseudomonadota bacterium
CGCACCAGACCGAAGCCCGGCTCTTTCTTGGGACGATTGACAATGTACGACATGGTCACGCTCTCCACACCACGCACGGCACTGAACGCGATGATGCGAATGTAGTGATTCGGGAAGGTCTTACGGCAGTTGTTCACTTCCATCAAAATCCCGGCGGGATCTTTCAGGTCGAACATCGGGTTGCCGAACATTTCCCAATAGGTATTACGCGGGTGCGGGTCGTCGGTGTATTCAACGCTCGTCGCCCAGCCCTTGCCCAGGGCGTATTTGATTTGCGCGGTGATCTGCGCATCGGTCAGGTCGGGCAGAAACGAAAACTGCCCTTGCGTGACTCGATTGCCTTGATTGGTCATCATAATCGCTTCTCCTAAAATAAATTAAACGCTGGCCGTGGTGGTCGGCACAAAGTCGGGGCTGTCGGTGGAGGCGTAATTGAACGTCACGTCCTTCCACGTATCCAGGCCGGCCTTGAGCGGGGCGCACCATTTGGCGGCGTCTTGCAGAATCTTCGGGCCTTCGTTCCAGATGTCGCGGCCTTCGTTACGCGCCTGGATCATGACTTCCAGGGCAGTACGGTTTGCGATCGCGCCCGCTTGTATGCCATCCGGATGGCCGATGGTGCCACCGCCGAATTGCAGCACCACGTCGTCGCCCAGGTAGGTCAACAACTGGTGCATCTGGCCGGCGTGAATACCGCCGGAGGCAACGGGCATGCATTTATTCAGCGACGCCCAGTCCTGTTCGAAGAAGATGCCTTTTTCAAGCTGAATCGGGGTGTGGGTGTCGAGCAGCGTGTCGTAGTAACCACGTATCATCATGGGGTCGCCTTCCAGCTTGCCCACGACGGTGCCCGCGTGGATGTGATCCACACCGGCCATGCGCATCCACTTGCAGATCACGCGGAAGGCCATGCCGTGATTCTTCTGGCGCGAGTAGGTCGAGTTACCGGCGCGGTGCAGGTGCAGGATCATGTCGTTCTTGCGTGCCCAGATCGCCATGGTCTGAATGGCGCTGTAACCGATCACCAGGTCGATCATGATGATGATAGAGCCTAAGTTCTTGGCAAACTCGGCGCGCTCAATCATTTCTTCCACGGTGCCGGCGGTTACGTTCATGTAGTGGCCTTTGACTTCGCCGGTGGCGGCAGACGCCTTGTTCACGGCGTCCATGCAATACAGGAAGCGGTCACGCCAGTGCATGAATGACTGCGAGTTGATGTTCTCGTCGTCTTTCATGAAGTCCAAGCCGCCCTTGAGGGCTTCGTACACCACGCGGCCATAGTTACGACCCGACAGACCGAGCTTCGGCTTGGTGGTGGCGCCCAGCAGCGGACGACCGAACTTGTCCATGCGCTCGCGCTCGACGATCACGCCGGTCGCCGGGCCCTGGAACGTCTTCAGGTACGCCACCGGGATACGCATGTCTTCCAGGCGCAAGGCCTTCACGGCCTTCATGCCGAACACGTTGCCGATGATGGACGCGGTCAGGTTGGCGATGGAATTGCCCTCGAACAAATCGATGTCATAGGCGATGTAAGCAAAGTACTGGGCTTCCGTTTTGGTGCCCGGGCCGGTGTTCGGCACCAGGTCCACGCGATAAGCCTTGGCGCGGTACATTTCGCAGGCGGTCAAACGGTCCGTCCATACCACCGTCCAGGTCGCGGTGGAGGATTCACCGGCCACGGCGGCCGCGCATTCGTCGGCTTCCACACCCGCTTGCGGGGTCATGCGGAACATCGCGAGCACGTCGGTATCCTTTATCTTATAGTCAGGCTCCCAATAGCCCATTTTCTTGTACGGGATAACGCCAGACTTATAGCGTTCTTTGCCCTCTTTCATGGTGGTGCTTTCTGTCTTGCCCATTATGACCTCCAGATGATCGGTGTGCGGGTTACGGTCTGTATTGAGGTCGCTACCCTAACTGCCGGTAACCATAAATAACAGTCAATTTTTTCTATTTTTATGATAGATTATTATCTATATATCATTTTCTCTCTACTCGTCGTCTCCGGGAGGGGCAGCCCCATGCGCCACACGACGTTCCGCCAGCTCGAAGTCTTCGAGGCCATCGCCCGATTAGGGAGTTTTACCCGCGCCGCCAAGGAGTTACACCTGACCCAGCCCACGGTTTCCATGCAGATCAAAAAACTCACCGGGGCCGTGGGCCTGCCGCTGTTCGAGCAACTGGGCAAGCGCATACACCTTACCGAGGCCGGGCACG